>JBGOWR010000005.1:0-14448 GCA_041478695.1 Thermoplasmata archaeon
TCATGATTGCGATCCAGAAAGATATCGTCGAAGGCTACTGTGCGAACGTTATGTTCGTGCTTGAGAGCGCCGACCCTCAGCTCGATTACTTGGGAGATGGTGTGGTCCTATTGCGATCAACCGACTATCAGGGCAGAAGAATACGTGATATGGAGATACTGAAACTGAGAGGATGCGAAATCCGACAACCCAGATATCTATTCACGCTCGACGGAGGAAAGATCACCAGCTTCGCTCACGACATCAGAGAGCAATCTCTGATGTCGAAAGCATGGTCGCCCGTGGAGGATTCTTCCGATCGGACCTCCTGGGGAATAATGGATCTAGATAGATTGCTTCTTGGGGGTCTGGAGAAGGGCTCAGTTGTGTTGATCGAGTTGGGTAACAACGTCCCGACGACAATAAGCAGCGCGTTGGAGTGTAGCCTAGTAGCGAACTTCATTGAATTGAAGAGAGGTGTCCTTTGGGTGCCTTTGAGGAAGGCTAGTGCTGAAGGTGCAAGAAAGAACATCACGAGAATGCTGCATAAGGAGGTGTTTGACAAGTATGTCAGGATTCCAGAAAAGGCGACACAGATGGGCGCCGTCCAGGAACATTACGTTCTTCCGGTTGAGGGGGCTACAGCATTGGCCGATTTCAACTGGCAGAGTCTGGCTTTCAGCCTTAAGGACGCAGGGGCGCCGTTCCTATCGCTAATAGGTTTCGACACGATGGAGTCCATCTATGGCGATCACGTCATGGATCAACTTACCGATCACCTCTTATCCATCAGGCGGAACAGCGGCGTGTTCGTCGGCATAACATCGCCTTCGACATCTTCGGTCCATCGCTTAGCTGATTTGGCAACGACGCACGTGAAGATAGATAGAATCGCTGGCACTGTCGTTCTGTTTGGCGAGAAACCCTTCACAGCGTGCAATGCAGTCACATTCGAGGAGAAAGAGAAAGGAGGCGACGTCTCGCTGACACCGATTCTGTGAGACAGGTGTTTATTATGATAAAGGCGACGTTTCCCGACAAATCCTCGATAATCATGGTTGGAAGCCCTGGCATAGGCCTACTCGAGTTCAACGTCGGGATCGCGAAAAGCTATGTCGAGAATGGAGATACTGTGATCTTCGTCGCCGTCGACCTGACCCCATCGGATGTCTTGTCATCTATGGGATCGTTCGGCATCAACGTCGATGAAATACTAGGTCGCAGCCTTTTCATCATAGACTATCATTCGAGCATACTGGGCTCATTTGAAAGCAAGGATACGAAGCAGGGGGGAGAAGTGCGCCAAGTTTCAGATATTGAGGGGATCATGTTCAACGTGGCCTCAATCGCGAACGAGACAGCGAAGCCTGTCCACATCTTCTTACACTCTTTGTCGACACTATTCCTCTATAATCAGAGCAATGTGGTGCTCAAGTTCTTCCAGATATCCGCCTCACGCATACGGACCGAGTTTGGGACGGGGTTCTTCACGATCCATGACGGAGTCCATGACGAGAAGACTATGAACCATCTTATGGCCATTGCGGACGGGGTCATAGAATTGAAATTCGATGACAATCTGAATCGAAGGATGAGGATACGACACATGAGAGGATACCCGACCACTTCCCAATGGATTCCTTTCGAGATCAAGCAGATATTCAAAGGAGAAAGAGCGTCACTTCTAGAGTGGAAATAGCACAATTCGATGGAACGGACTGACTCATTCTTCGTGGAGATCGTCATCCGACATGACGCCATACATCACGTTGCGCATCTCTTCTCTGCCCTCTTCCGTCGTTTTGACATATAGATCGCACTGGATCTTCGGTCTGACGACGATCTCCTTCTTCATACAATAGATGAGCTCGCTGTTAAAACCCAGCTCAGGTCTCTCGTCCTTGTAGAGGCAAGAGAAGCAAAGCGCGTCACGACTCATATGTCCCGGGACAAATATGTCGCTGCATCTATTTCTTGCTTTGCGATTTCGCTCATTCCAGACGTTCATTGACGAATGAAATGAATTCCATGATCTCCGGGAAGTCGAGCCTTCCCAGGTTTAGAACGCAAAATGGACAAGGTGCGAGCAACAGTTCGGCTCCCACTTCCCTGGCCTTTCTCATCTTCTCCGCCGCGAGATTCAACGCTATGTCTGGATAGCCAGCGACGACCCCTCCTCCGCCGCCGCAACACGCACCTGGATCTTCCATCTCGACCAACTTCACACCAGGCATCTCATGCAGAATGGAATAGGCGTAGTCTATCGCATGAGGACCGATCGTTCGTGCTAGATGACATGGATGGTGGAGTGCGACCCGAATCGTTCGTTCGTTAGGCTTGAAGCGAAGACGACTCATGCCAACGTTCTCGTACAGGAATTCGATGGTGTGGAGGGGTTCCAAATTGTAATGTGCGATGAGATGAGAAGTACACCCAGGACAAGAAGTCACTATCTCCCCACGGCCTTCGAATCGTGTCAAGTTCTCCTCGCGCAGCATTCGCAACCTATCCCAATCTCCGGTCTTCTCAAGAGGAGCTCCGCAGCATACCCATCCCTCGGGGATCCAAAGGTCGGTCCCTACCTTGTCGAGTACGCCCACGGATGATTCGTAGATCGACGTGATCCTTTCCTTGCTTATGCAACCCGGGAAGTACATGACGTTCCCCTTTCTCCTTGGAGATTCTTGATCATGAGTTTTCTTCGGTTCGACTGACCTCCCGTACCTATCAATGTTTTCCGCGATTCTTCTATGTCCATAAAGCATAGTGGGAGCAGAGAAGATCTGTCTCCTGACGTGAAGTACTGCCTCTGGGATAGGCAGGTTTGCAGGACAGACTTCTTCACATCTCCAGCAAGTCGTGCACATCATTATGTTGTCTGCAGTGGCCCCGATGTCTGGCAGGAACCTCGGCGCGTCTACTCCAAGGTTTCTCGGTCCGGAGAACCTCTGGACTCCTTCTATGGCGATGACGGGACATTCGTTGATACATGCGCCACACTTGATGCAGCCGCTGGTCTCGATCAGGTGATCCTTCATCTAACCTCCCTCCATTGCGTTCTCTGCAGCAATCCAAGCGGTGAACATCACGCCTCCCAATCCGACTCCGGTCGGTAAGGAGAATCCCGAGAGTGCAGAGCCCGCCCCGAACACGTTATCGAGCACTTCGCCTTTCCTGCAGACAATGTGGAAATCGGCATCTGTCCTGATTCCTGTTGTCATTGCGCTCCGAAGAGCCTGAGACCCTAAGCTTGCGTCCGAGGCCGATATTGTGGATGGCAAGCGACTTATGTCCGCCTGAAGAGGTGCCACAATCTGATCTGGCTCGTCGACATCGGTCACGAGGCCGCCTGAAACAAGATTCCCACTAGCAAGAATCATCTTTGAGAACGTAATTCTCTGCTCTCTTGATCGACTGCGAACAGTGACCGAGGAAGCATGATTTCCTGAGAACCCTATGTCGATCGCAGTCAATCCTTTCAGTAGTCTGCAGCCTTCGCGTGCGGCAACCTTCTCAAGAGCGGTTTGTAGCCTGTGACCTGGAAGAGATAGAGGTGTCACGACCTCAAATATTCTCTTTCCGGTGTCCCTCTCCAAGTGATTCATTTTCTTTTGATACTGGGACAGTCCGAAGATTGGAGGAATCCCTATGATTTCCTCATCGAGTTCCTTCATGGAACGTCCGATATTCTCCTCGACAGGCGAATGGTCGCTTCTTGCAGCAACCTCCGATGGGGACACGTCGTACCTTTCCCTAATCTCCGGTATCTGAGTCCAGTACGCCCTGATGCCCCTCCGCCCTACCGAGGATTTGAATATGGATGCTGCAAGATCGGGATCGAAACCTCTCAGTCCTAGGAACCCCAACAGCGCGACGGTCTTCCTTTCACTCAGATCAAGCCTGCCATTCTCTGAGTAACTTGGATTGATTGAGCAGGAATATGGTGAGCCTATGTTCGATATTAGACAACGGGATTGATTGAAGTCCCCTGACATCGGGAGACCCTGTTCCTCCAACCTCGGCATCAAGAAGCCCCGCAACTCGTCCAGAGCAAACGCAATACTCTCTGGCTTCTGTCCGACAATCAAGTTGAAAGGTGATATGAGCCTATTCAGCATTTCGAAGTCGGTCTTCAATGGACTCAGCATGATACCTGGTGGACGAAACAGAGTAACGCAACCAGTGGAAAGTGCGGTCGCTGTTATTGCTCGACCAACCACAGCCACGCTCCTTCCCCGTGAGGCAATCAAAGACCCAGAGAGCAATCCAGCGGCCCCATGTCCAATGATGACAAGATCGACGTCTAGCTCCTTGACCGGTCTCAGTGTGCTTCACCTCCGAGCAACGATTCCAATTGATACACGCCGTCGTACAGGTACCGCTTGAACACCTCCTGTCGGAGCTGAGAACCGAAGAGAACAGGTTCGACACCTTTCCACCGCTCTCTGAGATACTGACCAATGAGATCCAGTGGATCCTCATTGGAATGTTCCATCATCACCGAAGCCATATCGAAAATGCACAACCCTGCCTGGCAGTAACCCATCCCGATCCTTGTCCGTCTCATCACATCTGAAAGTCTCACCACGTCCTCTCTACTGCAAAAATACTCGGCCTCTCCCCTAAGTACCTCCTCGCAAGTGCAGAGGATCTCCTTTCCCCTCAAGCTGGTCATACATCCATCTATGATGTCGGTTTGTTCATCCCCATACTTCCTATTCATTCGGATCAGCGGAAAGGCCAAGAAGTCCCGAACGGTCTTTGCTGCCATTGGATCGGATATTGGTTCCGACGCCGTGATACAATGACCCGCGGAGCCGAGCTTGCGCATGATGAGGTCCGAGGTCTTCTCAGCCATAAGGCGATAGGTAGTGAGTTTGCCACCGACTATGCTCACAAGATTGTCAACCCCCTCTTCCTCGTGATCGATCACCCTGTAAGTCCTGCTTATGTCCCGACCTTCCTTTCCACCGCCAAGCAAAGGTCTTACACCAGCATAGGCCCGAATGGCCCGCGCATATCTCAAATCAGGAACCATCCTTTGTCCCTCTGATATCAGAAGATCGACGTCAGAACGGTCGACGACAAAATCCTCAACAGAATCCACCTTATCAGAAGTCGTACCGACGATCGAAGCCGAATGGCTAGGAACGATTATGTCACCATCGGAAGGCATTCTGAGCCGGTTGACCAAGCGACTGACCAATCTCCCATTGAAAACGACGAGCGTTCCCTTATCGATACTCATCGGAATGTGAAGTCCGGCGAGAGAGGCAACATTGTCGGCCCACGCGCCGGAAGCGTTGACGACGATCTCCGGTCTCACGCTTTCCCTAGATCCGTTGCGAAGGTTCTCGAATACCACCTCCTGGATTCTCCCTTCCTTGACAAGGAATCTGTGAACAGCACGATAGTTGAGGATCTCGGCACCGCAATCTCTCGCATCTTCTACGTTTCCGAGAGTGAGGGCAAACGGGTCAATCGATGCGTCAAGCACTTCGACTGAGCTGCTGACACGACTGGAGAGGCGTGGTTCGAGAGAAAGCGCTTCCTTTGTCGTAATCTCTTTTGCCTGCACCCCCGTTCCTGCGCAACCTCGAAGGAACAGATTGACGAAAGTCGGATCGTCGGCCTCGATACCGATGAACAGTCCACCTGTGTCTTCAATGCAGTAGCTGGCTATTTTCTTTAGGATTGCACCTTCTCTCGCGCACTCCATTGCAGATTCGGGATCTTTCACCGCATATCTGCCGCCGCTATGAAGCATCCCATGACTCCTCCCGGTTGCGCCGTTAGAGAAGTCCTCCTTTTCAAGAAGCATCACACTGGTCCCACGGAGGGCCAAGTCTCGAGCTATCCCGGCTCCGGTCACGCCTCCACCAACAATGAGCACTTCTGTCTTGGGCAATGAGACACCTCAACGCTCCTCAGGAGGCAGCCAGTCCCTTGCCCTTTCGACCGCGCGCCTCCATCTCGAAAAAAGCACCTCGCTGCTATTCTTGGCCATGGTCGGTTCGAAAGTCCGGTCGATCACCCAATTGTTCCTCAATTCATCCAGGTTCTCCCAGAACCTCACCGCAAGACCAGCGGCGTATGCGGCACCGAGTGCGGTCGTCTCCTGGACTATTGGTCGCAGAACCTGGACCTGGAGAATGTCGGATTGAAGTTGGCAGAGGAAATTATTCCTGACGGCCCCTCCATCCACCTTCAGCAGCTTCAGAGGAATCCCAGAATCCAAGTTCATCGTCTCGATCACGTCTCTTGTCTGAAAGCATATCGATTCCAGCACAGCCCTGACTATATGTTCTCTCTTCGTTCCTCGCGTGATCCCTATTATCATCCCCCTTGCGTAGGGATCCCAATACGGAGCGCCAAGCCCGACGAACGCTGGTACGAAGTAGACACCATCGGTGTCCTGTACGCTTGATGCTAATTCCTCAGTCTCCGAAGCCGTCTCGATGATTCCAAGTCCGTCTCTCAACCACTGAACCGCAGCACCCGTTATGAAGATCGATCCCTCCAACGCGTAATGAGGCGATTCCTCCCCGATCTTGTAGGCGATTGTTGTCAGGAGACCTCTCTTCGAAAGAACTTTGTCCGTCCCGGTGTTCATGAGCATGAAGCAGCCAGTACCATAGGTGTTCTTGGCCTCGCCGGAATCGAAGCAGGTCTGCCCGAACAAAGCGGCCTGCTGATCTCCAAGGTCACCACAGACTGGGACCTCAGCACCCATGAACTCAGATGGTTTCGTCAGTCCGTATGCGTTCGGATCTACCGAGGGTCTGACCTCTGGAAGGATGATCTCCGGTATTTCTAGCGTCTCCAGTAGTTCTCTATCCCAGTCGCACTTGAATATGTTGAACAGGAGGGTGCGAGATGCGTTGGTGCAGTCGGTGATGTGCTCGCCCGTGAGCTTCCAGATCAACCAGGTGTCTACGTTTCCGAAGATCAGATCGCCATCGAGAGCCTTTTCCTTAGCCCCCACGACGTTGTCGAGAATCCACTTGATCTTCGTTCCAGAGAAATATGAGTCGAGAATGAGACCGGTTCTTTGCTTGAACATGTCCGAGAATCCCGCTTCTGTTAACTCCTGGCACATACCAGATGTGCGCCGGCACTGCCAGACGATTGCGTTATGAATCGGCAGGCCAGTCCGCTTGTCCCATAGTATCGTGGTCTCCCTCTGGTTCGTGATGCCAATACCGGCGAGATCCTTAGGGTCTATTCCACCTCTCTCCAGTGCTTCTCTCACGACCATCTTTGTCTTCTGCCAGATCTCAATAGGATTGTGCTCAACCCAACCAGCTTTGGGGAAGATCTGAGTATGCTCCTCATACGCCGATGACACGAGATTTCCGGAATGGTCAAAAACGGCAAAGCGAGTACCAGTAGTCCCCTGATCTATGGCTCCAACGTAGCTTGGCATCTCATCAACCTTGTTGACGAGGTATTGCCATTATCAGTATTTCGATTTTGTTCGCAACAAGGAATTGACCGTTCAAGTCCGAACCGATAACAGGGCGAAATCAATGGATTCTCACTTCGCAAGAGAACAGAGTATTATTGGAAGCTCAATATGAATTTCGGATTTCGAGGAGAAGTAGCGGGGGGTCGATTTGAACGACCGATCTCCGGGTTATGAGCCCGACGGGATATCCTGGCTACCCCACCCCGCTGTGAGACGCAGTCTCCTAACACACGTCCATTAATTAAACCTTTGGATATTCAGAAGAGTTTTCTGAGTCGCAAAATATCTTCCAGAGATCCTTTCACCTTGAGCTTCTTGAGCGCCAATGCCTTCATCGGTTTCATGCTTCCAGAAATGAGACCTTGGATCGTATCTGGATCGGATATCAATGTTATGTCAGGATCGTCGATCGTGCCTTCATCGAAACAATTTATGCGCTGATTCTCAAGGATCAGTCTGTATCTTTCAGATCCGAGATCGATCTGGACCTTCTTGCATATCCCTTCGAGATCCTTCCGCAGGTCCGCGTCCATCTCTACTTTCTCATTAAAGGTCGTTACGAGGTTCTCCAAGATAGGTTTCAAAGTCATTTGTCAGCGCTCCAGTCTGTGAGTCTTGAATTCTTCGCGAGCGTCTCTGCTCGTTTGGCCGTCTTCCAGGATCTCCGAGTGTGTGGTGGAAAATCACCCTTCTCCCTCAACCAACTTTCCAGGAACAATATAGTGGTCGGATCCGACGCATATCCGCTGCCGATAGGCACCCCCATCTCTCTTTGGATTTCAACTATGAATTGATCTCTGACAGTCTTGGCGATTATCGAAGCGGCCGAAACGACTGGATATTTGTCATCCGCTCTATGGCAGCATGTTATTTGCGGGTTGCATGAAAGCCGCTTCTTGATCCAAGATCTGAAACGATTCACATCGACGTCGGCCGCATCGACGTATGCCTCCTGTGGACTGAGTCGATCTATCAAGGATGCGAAAACACATGCTTCGAACTCATTTAGTGAAATCCGTCCCCTCTTCTCATCGATTTCTTCAGCGGGTATCACTGCTATTTCGATAGAGGCGATTTCCCTAATCTTGACCGCCAGCCTTTCTCGACTACTGGGTGTCAGCTTCTTCGAGTCCCTCACATTCATCATTCTAAGCTCGCTGTCGTCATCGACCATGACCGCGGCAACGACCATCGGACCGAGAACCGGACCTCTTCCAGCCTCGTCCACCCCACAAATCATCATTTGCTTCATTCATTAGGCGGATATAAATTGATGTCGAACTTGCCACTATGATCGATCCAGAACACTCGACCAGATTCCCAACGAATGAAAAAGTTCAATAGTCATCCTCGAGATGTTCACTCAGATGACAAGCTCGGATGTGTTTTTCGCTCATATACGGGCACAGAAGAAATCAGAGAACCTCTTGAACAAGATGAGCAAATTGGTCAAGAGCTCTGGTCTGGATAGAGTGTTCGACAGGGGAGACCTGGTCGCAATCAAGTTGCATTTTGGGGAACCGGGGAACACCTCGTTCCTACGACCCCAATTTGCGGCAAGAATGGTCGACATAGTCAGAAAGAAAGGAGGAAAGCCATTCCTGACCGATTCGAACACACTGTACATTGGGGGCAGATCGAACGCGGTCGATCACCTGATCACTGCGGCACGACACGGATATTGTGCGCCGGTCGTCGACGCACCAGTGGTAATCGCAGATGGTCTGAAGGGGAACGAGCAGGTGGAGGTGAAGGTCTCCCTGAAACACTGCAAGACCGTGAAGATCGGCGCGGCGGCATATTCTGCTGACGCCATCATCGGGGTCGCTCATTTCAAGGGTCACGGCATGTGTGGCTTTGGAGGATCAATAAAGAATATCGGAATGGGATTCGGGTCCAGGACCGGGAAACTCGATATGCATTGCGACGTACATCCGACCGTCAAGAAGGAAATGTGCAAGGGCTGCGGCCTATGTGTCGAGAATTGTCCTTCTGGAGCCGTCAAGATTGGGAAGACGGCGTCTATAAACAAAAGGACATGCTTAGGTTGCGGAGAATGCTACGTATGTTGTCCCAACAAAGCGATAGACCCCGGTGGATACGTAGGAAAGCAAGTTCTTCAGGAGAAGATAGTCGAGTATTGCTACGGGGTCCTCAAGAACAAGAAAAGAAAGAGCGGCTTCATCAACTTCGTGATGGATGTGACTCCGGATTGTGACTGCCCTCCATGGAGTGATAGATCCATCGTTGCTGACATTGGTATTCTGGCATCCAAGGATATCGTGGCAATAGACCAAGCCTCGGTGGACTTGGTGAACAGAGAGGTCGGCATCGACAACACAAGATTGGGGAAGAGAGTAGCTCCTGGCACGGACAAGTTCGATGTGATCCACGGTGTAGATTGGAGAGTCCAGCTCTCATATGCAGAGGAGATCGGCCTAGGATGCAGGAGCTACAGGTTGGTCGAAGTCTGAAGCGGTACTCCTCAATCTCTCAGGTTTAACAACCATACATTGAATCTACCAACAATGTTGTTGAAAGCTAGCGTTTAAGGTAGCGATTTCAATCTCGATAACCGGTGAATCACATATCGACAAGTGACGTCCAGAACAGACGCCTGACAAATGGATTCAAGCTGACGAGGGTTGGCGTGACAGGTGTTAGAAAACCGGTCACCGTCAATAGGGGCGACAAAACCGTGACTCTTACTTGTCAAATTGATGTGTTTGTTGACCTTCCTTCCAGCCAGAAGGGTTCGCACATGTCGCGGAACCTCGAGGTCATATCGGAAATCGTAGACCAAAGTGTGAGAGAACCCGTCGCTGGACTGGAGATTCTCAGTGCGAATATATGCCGCTCGCTTCTGGAGAGACATGAATACGCCTCTTACTCCGAAGTGAACCTGAAAGCTGATTACTTCTTGGAACGGATCGGATTGAGTGGGAGGACGACACTGGAATCGTACAAGTTGATCGCGAAGGCCGTCGACAGGAGAAACAATGGACTGAAGAAGTTGATCGGCGTGGAAGTGATAGGCATGACGGCTTGCCCCTGCGCGATGGAAACGCTGAGGGAAGAGTTCAGGGGGAAATTGACGATCGAGAGGGAAAGGATCCCCATGATTACTCACAATCAGAGGAACATTACCACCTTGATGATTGAAGTCCCAGAGGAATATGACGTAGAGGCTGATGACCTCATCGATATAGTCGAACGATCTATCAGCAGCCCTACCTACGAGATCCTCAAACGCTCAGAAGAAGCGAAGGTCGTCCTAGCGGCACACGAGAATCCAAAATTCGTGGAAGATGTTGTGAGAGAGATACTCACAAGAATACTAGAGAAGTACAGCGGGCTTCCCGACGAGGTGATCGTGACGGTCAGGAGTGAGAGCGAAGAATCGATACACAAGCACAACGCATTCGCTGAACGAATCACAACATTAAAGGAATTACGAGAGTAATCCTACCGGATTCCGGATGACCGCCCATAGTTCGGAGTATGATGAAGTTGATCAAGGCAGTAGTCGTCGACATTGATGGGACAATCACGGATTCTAAGAGAATGATTCAACCTCAAGGCATAGAAGCACTTCGACAGGTCCAACAGAAAGGTGTTGCTGTCATGTTGTCGAGCGGCAACGTCCTTCCAATCACATTCGGTCTCTCAATCTTCATTGGCCTCAAGGGACCAGTTATCGCCGAGAACGGTGGAATTGTGTCTTTCAAGGAGAATGTGTACAGATTGAACAAAAACACGCTGCCCATGAGAGCGTATGATTATCTGAAGACGAAAGTCGAAGTCGAGAGACTCTTCACCGACAGATGGAGAGAGAGCGAGGTCGCTCTGAAGAGGACCGCTGACCCGAAGATTATCGAGGAGATACTGAAAGGATGGAGTGTCGTGATCGAGACCACTGGATTCGCGATCCACATAATGGAGCTTGGACATAGCAAAATGAATGGCGTAAGAAAGGCAAGCGAGCTCATAGGGATCGACACGAAAGACATCGCCGCCTTCGGTGATTCCGACAACGACGTTTCCATGCTGCAAGACTGCGGCGTTGGTATAGCCGTTGCGAATGCCTCCCCGGCCGCGAAGATGGCAGCAAAATACGTCTGCAGAGAACCTCATGCAGATGGTGTGATCGAAGGATTGCGTTGGCTAGGTCTACTCTAGATATTATCCCGGTCAATGCGTGTATTTCCCAGTCGAATTGTCCCGCACGAGCATTTATAGTCATCAAGGAACATGTGAAATCCGTGGAAGTCCTTGGTCAGTGCGGGATGTGTGGAAGGCCCGCGCATCACACCTGCGCGATTTGCGGGCGAATGGTCTGTGAGAGACATTTTCGGCAGAGAGAGCATCTCTGCAGCGAGTGCTCTCCGAGCAGCGGGCCCAGAGATGAAGAACGACCTTGGCTCAAGAGGTAAAGCGATATATGAATTAAACCTGAGCCAGAAGCTTCCTCGCTTTCTCCTCATCAAGCCCTATTGATTTCATCAGATATTTGAGCGCCTTCTTTGCGATGATGTCCTTAGTCTTATCGTCCAAGAACTGTTCCATTACCTCAGGCGCCTTTCTGAAATACTCGACCCCGAATTCAGAATAATAGTATGGGGCATTATCTGGATCGAGCTCAGCGGCCTTGTTGTACGCTGATTCGGCCTCATTGAAACGACCGATGTCGATACAGAACGCGCCCATGGACGTCAGATAGTACGGGTTCTTTGAATCGAGCTCGACCGCTTTCTTGTAAAGCGCGAGTACATCATCGACGCTCACCTTCGGCACAAGCATACCGGCTTCAGCCTTTCCAAAATACGCCTCTGCATTCTTTGGATCGGCCTTGATTGCCTTATCGAACCTAGAGAGAGCTTGAGAGTACTCCCCTTCGCTAAGCAGCTGAAATCCCTGTTTCACAAGCTTTTCGAGCTCATCCATCAAAGCACCATTTCGAGTAAACTCGGACGTAGAGATAAATACTTTCCCCCAGTGTTACGAAAATTGAAATATCACATCAATAGCAGTCCTCCAAAAATTGATAAGGAATACATAGATACTGCCAATAGGCACGGGCAATATCCGGAAAACAGAGCTTTCGACCTGCGGGTAGATTATTCATGATGGACGGGGCAGGATATGAAATCCGAAACAATTGAAGAAGTGGCCAGAATCGCAAGACTGGAATTGACCGAAACAGAGAGGACGGAGTTCTCCAGAGATCTTGAGGAAGTCCTGGAATACTTCTCAATGCTCGATGAAGCTCCGGGAGAGAAGGAGTACGGCCTAAATCCAGTCGAAATCCTCGACATGCTCAGGGAAGACGAGGTCGGACAGGATATTGACCCCGAGCTGCTGGTCAAGATGATGGACATGTTCGAGGATCTTGTTAGGGGGCCACGACTGGTTTGACAGACCACTTCCCATCGGAGAAGTTGAAGCTTTTGAACCAGAGGCATTTCATGTTCTCGGAGCTGATCGATGAGATGCCGCCAGATTCGTCCTTCAAGTTCAACTTCTCCGCAAAGGACAACCTCTGCACCATCGACTTCCAGACAAGAGCTGGATCGAAGATCCTTGACGGTTATCGTCCTCCCTTCGACGCCACTCCAGTTAGGAGATTGAGAAGGGCTGGTGGACTGCTCGTAGGCAAGACGAATATGGATGAGTTCGGCTTCGGGACCTTTTGCACCAACTCCGGCTACGGCGTCCCGAGAAATCCATTCGATATTGAGAGGAGCTGTGGTGGGTCCAGTGGCGGTGCGGCAGCCGCTGCTTGCCTACTGGAGGACCACATTTCGTTGGGCGTGTCGACCGGAGGATCCATATCCTGTCCTGCCTCATTCTGCGGAGTCGTCGGTCTGACACCAACCTATGGAAGGGTGTCAAGGTACGGTCTGGTAGACTATGGTAACTCATTGGACAAGGTGGGAATCCTCGCACGCTCATCATCGATGATCAAGAATCACTTCCCTACAATTGCTGGATCGGATCCAATGGACCCGACATCATGTGCACAACCAGCTCTCGATCTCGACGAGACCCAAATCGATTCTATTGCGGTCCCGAGGGAGGCCATGGAGAACATACACCCTGCGGTGATGGATTCCTTCCTAAGGGCTCTCGATATCATGAGGGATCGACTTTCGATCGACATTCATGAGGTCACTGTCCCATCACTAAGATTCGCCCTCCCGGCATACTACGTTCTGGCTACCTCCGAGGCTTCTACGAATCTCGCTAGATACTGCGGGATGAGATTCGGAGTGAAAGGAGATGATGTTACACAGCATTTCAATGATTATTTCTCAAGCGTCAGATCGAAGAACTTCGGCAAAGAGGCAAAGAGGAGGATCCTTCTTGGAACATATTCAAGGATGGTCGGTTTCAGGAACAGATACTATCTCAAGGCTCTCTCAGTAAGGCAGACCGTAATAAGCGATTATGCCAGAGTCTTGAAGGAACATGACTTGGTCGCCACACCAACTATGCCTTTCATCGCTCCCCGGTTCTCAGAAATAGAAAGGATGAAGCCGATCGAGATGTACCGAGCTGACTTCCTGACGGTGCCGCCGAATCTGGCTGGTCTGCCCCATATTTCCGTTCCATGCGGTTATGTCGATTCCATGCCGACAGGAATGCAACTCGTCTCCCAACATTGGAGCGAGGGGGTTTTGCTCAATATCGCCAACATGTGGGAAGGAGTTTTCCAGTATCGGTTCCCGGGGGCGCGACAATGAAGATCGGCCTTGAGGTTCATCTCCAACTGCCGACCGTTTCAAAGCTGTTCTGCTCATGCAGCACCTCAGGCAACGGACCGAACACGTCCATATGTCCGACCTGCCTTGGGTTTCCGGGTTCCAGGCCAATGTTGAACCGAAGGGCTCTCGAGATGACAATCCTGATCTCGAGATTCCTGAACTGCAGAATCTCGGAAAGATCATGGTTTTCCAGGAAGACATACTTCTATCCGGACCTCCCCAAGAATTTCCAGATCA
>JBGOWR010000123.1:0-3684 GCA_041478695.1 Thermoplasmata archaeon
AGGGATGTCAAAGCGCTCGTCTTGAAAACGGTCAAATCCAGGTCGATGATCACATGCTTCTCAAGATTGTAGAACTTGACGACCTCCTTGGCAGCTCTCAATTCCCTTATGTGCCTTTGACCATAGTTGATTGTCAGAGGGATGACCTTATATTCTGCTGAAATCGCAACGGCGAGGGTCACGGTAGAATCTAGCCCTCCAGAAAGCAAGACCACGGCCTTCTTCATGATTCACCTAAGGCTATGAGAAATCCATGCGCTCTGACCGCGTTCCTCTTCAATTCCGACCTCGATCTTTGATACGTTGTCCGGGAAACAAATCTCTTCCAGAATGCGAGCGAGCAAGACTCTTGCTACCTCTTCTGCGCTTGCCTCCTCGACATCCAGTATGGCTACGTCCTCCGATGGAAAGACATATCTTTTCCGTCCGGCGATTGCTGTGACCTCATCACCGAGCGTTAAAGAGATACGTGGGCAGTTCCCAGGCAACAGAACCCTATGGTCGAAATCCTCTGCGATTCTCCTCATGACCTTCTTCAGCTCGATGAAATCCATGATCATGCCTCTGTCACCCTTCTCACCGTGAACGACTAGCCTCAATCCATAGACATGACCATGAAGCCGACCACATTTTGAGTGCTCCGTGATGAAATGGCAGGCTGAGAATCTTATCCCTGCTTCTTTTCCGTCGATCTCGAGTCTCATAAGTCCCACCCACATCATATTCGGTATTAGCTTTTTCGTCTTCCACTCAGCGCAGAGGCCAAAGCTATTGAATCAACATAGCTGGATTTCGCCCTCGATGTGTCGATGAAAACACGATCGATGTTCAATACGATCGCTCCTAGAGCCTTTCCTCGTCCGAGGAAATGTAGTGTCCTAAAGATCAGGTTCCCAGATATTCCATCTGGTGCCAATATGAGATTCCTGTCGACGATTGCATCTTCGATCAGGATCTCGCAGTTCTTGATGTCGAGACCAGCCGCGATTCCTCTTTGAGTGATCTCTTCTGCATCAGAGAGAGTTTTATCAACGACTGGATGCCGTCCCATGTCACCGAAACGGCCGCCCGATAGAACACCAATTCTTGGCTCCACGCCGATCGCGTTCAAAAGACTCGTACCTAGATTGATGAATTCCATTTTCTCTTCGATTGTCCAACCTTCATCGACGCCGACCGGTGCGAGGAAGAAGAGCGGACCCTTTGGCGGCTGGAGAAGTGCGATTCTCAGTACTCTTTCGACCCTGAATATCTCTTTGATCGCCTGCATCGATACGGTCGAGTCTAGAGTGCCACGCACTGCTGCGTCAATCTCTCCATTTCGAAGAGCCCAGACAAGTTCCACTGGGTCTTCAAATGTGATCGTGTGGCCCAAACCCCGCTTGTTCGCAGTCGAAACGCTCCTCTTCACCTTGGCCTTGTCGATCTTCGCACCAATACCTATGCGAGATTCTGGGTTCCTGCACTTCTCCAAAATGATCTCCGAGGAATGCATCATGCAACAATCACCGAACCTAATCATTTAACTTTTCACCAATCTAGCTCGATAATCCGATATATCCGTGTGCCACCAGAATGCGTTTGGCATAGGAGCGTTCCGACAGAAGGTCAAGAATCGATCTGGTCCAACTCGTATTCGCTCCACTTCCTCAAACCAAGAGTGATCTCCATTTCAAGCGGCGTGAGCATCGGCTTGGAGTATCTAAGGAAATCGTCGACCGCAAGTCGCGGGCAGGCGGTAGAAACGTAGGCATCGGCCTCCAGAGGGAGCAGAGAGTCAGGATCGAATTCATTCATGAGGACTATGTCGGCCTTCCTTCCATTATCGATTGCGAGCTGCCTCAGACTAAAGGCAAGATTGATCCTGTTCTGACCCGATTTCGTGGAAACGAGGATTAGGAACTTCTTGGCGTTCGATGCACGTGCAATTGCCCCGTGTCTTTGTCTGAGCACCCGGTCTGCCAAATCATTCAGCTCCCTTACCTCTTGAGCGATTGGATCCACAACAATCACCGGCTTCTTAGTCTGAATTGCCAGGGCCAACGGATGGAAATCGCCACTGCCAAAGTATAGGAACTGTTCGACCTTGTCCTCAATCGAAGTCGCCGCAGATATGTCGCAACCGAGGAGTTGTCCTTCATACTTCAATCTGGTTCCTCCCTTTCCGACAAAGACCTGCTTGTCGTTATCAAGCAACCATGATCTCAAGAAGGGCAAACAATTGATATGTTGCACGGTGGTGACCAGTCCAATACTGCGTTTTAACTTCGGAAGGAGCTTGGGCAGAAGCGGCGAGTAATCTACCTTTATCTCGGCTTCAACGAAAAGAATGTTCTCCTTCACACGCATGCTTGGGATCTCAGCATGGCCAAAATGAACCAGGACATCGGCGAACTTGTCGAAATCGCTTGAAAGGTCGCAAGCTCCATAGCAGGAATCGGCCATGATTATGCATTTGACCTTTGTCTTCGCTTCAAGATCCTCAAGTATCTTCTGGCAATATACCTTGAGACCCTCTGGCATCTGAAGAGCGACCACTCTTGCGTTCTTCTTCGTGATCCACTCGGCCACTTCATCCAATCTGAAGTCGTACAACTCTCAATCCTCCAAGGGACGAAAGCCGTTCTCGTCCAGCACTTCAGTCGCCCTCAGTTGAGTAGCTCGGCACCTTTGTCAATTTGTACGTAACATGGAGATGGTAGCTTCATCGATGCGCGCCAAAGAGCTTCCTTGGCGGATTTGAAAGCCTGCAACGGTACTCGAACGGTCATTATTGCTTGACCGGTCTGGACTCGGGCTGCTGTCCCGACGGCCTTGCCGAAGGCCGCCCTCATTCCGCCTGATATACGATCTGCGCCAGCACCTGTTGCCATTTTATGCTCACGAAGGACTATGTGAGGATAGATCCTGATCTTAAGATAGTAGTTGCCGGTACCGGGATTCTTTGTGAGCTGTCTGTTGGCAGCAATACGCGCCGCTTCTAGGGCCGTGTGTCTGACCTGGCAGGGCTCTTCGATTATGAGAGAAAGCTCAACTGGATAATCGGCAATCTGACTCCCAGTATCAAACTGAGTTATCCTAGGAGCTGGAACGCCTCCCATGTACTCCTTCCGCGTATAGGCTTGCCCTCTAATTTGGCGATACATACGTCCGGGCTTGCGCGTCATTATTCGTCACCAGCAATGATACCACAATGGTACAGGGAGGCCTAGATTAGTATTTTGGTATATAAGGGTGGTGCCCCAGTCCAACACGCCGAAGGTGGAGTCCTTACATGATATGTCTCGAGTGAGTTTTCTACAAAGATATTTCATTGTAAATCGTGATGTGACCGATGCAATAGGAGGAAAGACCAACGGCTAGGAGGAGGATATCAGACCGCGAGGCCAGGGAGATCGCAATGAATAGAATGACAAAGCTCCTGACAATGGCCGAGAAAGAGGCACGATCGACCAGGATGGAACGAGGGCGACGATATGTTCAGCTCGCGACAAAGATAGGTATGAAGACGAACACGCCGATGCCCAAGGGTTTCATGTACTGTCGTAAATGCCTTTCACCTCTGGTTCCGGGCTTGAATTGCCGAGTAAGACTGAGGTCGGAGAAGGTGATCACTCATTGCCTGGAATGCAACGGGATAAGAAGATCCTCCTATCGGAAGGAGAAGAAGGGAAGAGTGAATGC
>JBGOWR010000038.1:0-6554 GCA_041478695.1 Thermoplasmata archaeon
AGGAATGTCCCTTCCGATAGACATACTCGTCTCTAGACTGAGGAACGAAGTCACAATATGCTCTAGGTATCTCAGGCATCCTGTAAACACATTGGAAGAGAATCTGTCAAGATTCCCCGTGGACATTGAGATCGGGCTGGTGAAGATACCAGGGTGTGTCAAGCATGATGGTAAGATAGTCATGAAACACAACCACAGTTTCTCGACCATCGTGACAAGAGATTATCCCTTTGAGAAACCGCTCGTCATCTGGAGGACCCCGATATTCCATCCGAACATCATGATGCCGGAAGACGGCGGACATCTATGCACGAAGCTACTCGAGGAGTGGAACTTCAACTCAACGTTGCTATCATTCATAAAGTGCATAGAATCGCTCCTTTTGAACCCCAACCCTCGAAGCCCGTTCGGAACTGAGAGCTGCACCGCCGCAGCGGATCATTTCAATAATGGACATCAGAGAATCCCACCCATGGTATGCTCCCCGCAACCGAAGGTGGTGAGAGCTAGATGAAGCCACCATCGGTAGTGGGAGGTGAAGAGATCAGGATCGACAAACGCCTTCCTCCTCCGTCAGAGAGAAGAACGGCGCACAAATGGCTCAAAGAGGACGCCTTACAGAGATACAAGGATGAGAATGGAAAAGGCTTCGAGCTCTACATTTCGAAGATCGCAGAGGAGAAGATCCGCAACCACGCGACCAGATGTGTCGATAGAAAGAGAGAGGTCATGGGACTGATGCTTGGCGGAGTATACACACACGATGAGATGACGTACTCCATGGTCAGAGATGTCGTTACGACGGACCTGGAAGCCTCGTCGGTCCACGTGAAGTTCCAAAGGGAAGCTTTTGAGAAGCTCTTCGCCTCACTGGATGAGGTCGGATTCAAATACGTCATCATCGGCTGGTACCACTCCCATCCCGGTCATAAATGCTTCATGTCCTCGACGGACATTGATACGCAGAAGAACTTGTTCAACCAGTCCTATCACAATGCCCTTGTAATCGATCCGGTCAATAGGGAGATCGAGGTCTACTTCTTGAAAGACGGGATCATCAGAACAAGAGATTTCGCGATCTATTGGGATGAGTTCGAGAATCCCTACCACGGCACGACCATTAGAAAGAGAGTCGTGCGTTCAGACCCAGATCGCATGGCGTCTCCGCAGTGAAGCCTCGGTCTGTCCGAGCTTGTTCATCATCACAGGGACCATCGAATCGAAGAGCACGAAGGTCGAATCCTCGAACAGAGTCCCGAGGGGAGTCATTCTACGACGCTGATCGTCTTTGACCGTTGTGAGCTCCAGCGCGAGACTCGAGGCCTGGGAGAGCTTCGAATGCATGTTCGACGTCACCGAGATGACTTTCGCCCCGACTCTCCTCACGATATTGGCGGTCTGCACCGCCGACATCGTCTCCCCGGTGTTCGAGATTATGATGACCACATCGGTCGCCCCGACTATCGGGGTAGTGGTCTCTCCGATGAAATGCACATCCAATCCCATCTGGACCAGTCTGACGGCGAATGCTTTCCCGACGAGACCGGACCTTCCAACACCATAGATAAAAACTTTCTTGGCCTTGATGATAGAGTCGACCATTTCGTCGACGACAGCCTCGTCGACTCGTGCCAGGACTTCCTGTATCTCCTTAAGGATGTAATTTGAGGTCTCTCTCATCGGTCCTAGTCCTCTCTATCTCTGTCCACCTTCTTCGTCTTGGTCTCTTTCGTGACCTTCTTCATCAGGACTCGCTCGAATATCACCTTCATGTACATCGCATCATGCTCAAGAAGAGGAGAAGACGAAATGATCGTCACTCTGGGCATCTCCTCAACCAGAAACTCCGCAAGTGGCTCGAACCTCAGATCCCCCTTCTTTATCGGGGTGACCCTCTTCTCGTTGCCTTCATCGTGCTCTACGCCGGCGAAATGGGTGCAATTGACATGCTTCACGTAGCTCTTTGTCCTATCGAAGACTTCAGCGAAATCAGACGGTTCCCTCAGAGTGCCGTTCTCTCTGGCATGGAAGTGGGCGAAGTTGACGACCGGAACCGGCCCTTTCACATCGTCGCATATGTCAAGGATCTCATCCAGACTGCCGAACACCTCCTGGCGGCCACTTGTCTCCAACCCCAGAACAGGCTTCAGCCCGTCTTCCTTCCACCAGTCCATGATCGTGCTGATGTTGTTCGTTATGTTCGTCTTCGTCTTCTTCTTGCCTAGGTCTCCATACAATCCCATGTGCGTGACGACGATCCTGCCTTTCATCTGTTGCGTCATCCTGCCCGCCCACCTGATGCTGTTCATGCTCTTCTCTGTCAGCTCGGTGTTCGTGGACAGGTCCATGTAATAAGGAGTATGCATCGAAAGCTCGACGTCCAATTCCTCTCCCATCTGGCCGAGGGCCTTGAGCTCTGAGTAGTTCTGTACCAATCCTGAAGACAAGGTGATGAGCGTGTCCTCCTCCTTGATCTTCTCAGAAGGGTCGGTGATTCTGATATCCTTCTTTCCTTTCTTCCGCCCAATCGCGACGATGAGATCGCCTTCGACCTGCAAAGGAGTGAGTCCGACCTCCTCCTCATCAGGCGACCGATCGACAATGTTGACTCTGACCATCTGTATCTCCATGGCGCTCAGACCAAGGTTGTGAACGTCTTCAATGCCATCTTTCAGAGTTCTGCCTTTGCAAGAAAGAGGTATGCCTGCTGGACCAAATCGAATCATCTTGTAACTCCAGGTAGGACGACACTATGAACAATGTATTATATAATGGCTATCAGCAACGAATGAAAATCGAACATCTGGATTATCGTATTCTTGACAGAAAAGTCATGAGGTTCTTGAGCATCGCACCGATTCGGACCGAAGCCCTCAAACCGATCATCTTTGTGGGAAGATAGCACGACCGCGCCGCGCCCGATACTATCATATATCGAACGGTCCAGATGTCCGTCGAATCATTCTCAAGTTCTAGGAAAGCTTTATTAAAGACCTTCCTATTAGAGCCTTTCACCCGATGTCGGGAGAGTCAGAACATGAAGAAGATAAAGAAGACGGACCCGAACCTGGTCTTCCTCATAGAATCTCTAAAGAGAGAGTCCAGGGAGAAGGGTGTCGGAATCTGGCGAGACATTGCGCGGCGATTGGAGAGGTCCAGCAAGAACTGGTCCGAGGTGAACCTGAGCAAGTTGGAGAGGTACACTCAGGAGGGCGACGTCATCGTCGTCCCTGGAAAGGTCCTCGGAGCCGGTGACTTGAACAAGAAGCTCACGGTCGCGGCATACAAGTTCTCGGGATCAGCCCGCAAGAAGATCGAGGATGCGGGAGGCAAGAGTTTGACAATCGCACAGCTCGTCCAGGAAGCACCGGATGGTAGCGGCGTAACGATCATGGGGTGATCTGATGGCCGTCATTGACGCTGATGGACATGTCATGGGGAGGCTCTCTAGCAAGGTCGCTGAGAGGATTCTGAAAGGGGAAGAGATAATCATTGTCAACGCAGAGAGGGCGATCATCACAGGGAAGAGGGAGATGGTCTTTGCCGAATACAAGCAGAAGAAGGACCGAGGCAAGATCATGAGGGGACCGTTCTACCCGAGGAGGGCCGATCTCATCCTCAAGAAGTCGGTGAAGGGGATGATCCCGTTCAAGACCCCGAGTGGAAGGGAAGCCTACAAGAGACTGAAGGTGTACGTTGGGATCCCGAAGGAGTACTCCTCGGCAAAACTTGAGAAGGTGGAAGTGGCGATCAGACCCAGAACAGACAAGTATGTAAGATTGGGCGATGTGTCCGGCTACCTAGGTTCGAAGGTGCGGTGAGATCATGGTTGATGTCATCAATACTACTGGAAAGCGCAAGTCGGCGGTGGCGAGAGCCGTCATAAGGAAGGGAGACGGGAAGGTCAGGATAAACAGCGTACCGATAGACATCTACACTCCTGAACTGGCTCGTGCCAAGATAATGGAACCGTTGGGCCTTGCTCCTGAGAAGGCATCAGGGGTCAATATCGACGTCAATGTTCAGGGAGGAGGCGTCATGGGACAGGCGGAAGCTTCGAGAACTGCGATCGCGAAGGCGCTTGTCCAGTTCTACAAGGACGAGGACTTGGCAAGGATGTTCAAGCAGTATGACCGCTCACTGCTCATAAGCGACCCGCGCAGGAAGCTACCCAAGAAACCGTTGGGCAGAGGCGCGAGGAAGAAGCGGCAGAAGTCGTACAGGTGAAGACATGATAATACCAGTGAGATGTTTCACTTGCGGGAAGGTCATCGGTTCATCTTACCAGACCTTCGTCAAGAGGGTGCAGCTTGGAGAAGACCCGAAACAAGTGCTCGATGACCTCGGCTTAAAGAGGTACTGCTGCAGAAGGATGATCATCGCGCATTCGAATCTGATCGACGAGATCATCCCCCTCGGTTGAAACCACTTCCACCCCTTTTCGATTTGGGTCCGTGGGGTAGCTTGGAATCCTTCCAGCTTGGGGTGCTGGTGACTCCAGTTCAAATCTGGACGGACCCACTCCGACATTTACGACAGTTCTGACGGTTCTGACGAATGCAGGACACAGAGAGAATCCTTGAATCTGAAATTGAATAGTTGTTGAGGGGGTCGGAATGAATTCCCAACTGCCTCAGGAACTCTCAGAGAAGTTCTCTAGAATCATCCTTCTAGGGTCTGGCGAGATTCTTGTCGATGTTCTGAATGCCTCCAGAATTCGAATTGAAGCCCTTCTCAAAGACATCAATCAGGGAACGGAATGGTTGGACGCTCGCTGGCCTATAGACTTGTTGGTAGCATTCAGCGACGGGATCAAGAAAGGAGCATTTGTATTGACGAATGAGCGTTTGATCTTTCTGAGAAGAACGACAGAAAGGGAGGGATTGGCTATTTGGACGTCTCATCACTATGAGACAGACGTGTCAGTCGATTTGAAGAAATTAATATGTGTGAATGTGAAGGAGAACATTCCTGAGATCATCTATCGATAGGGGACCGAGACAGATGTCCTCTATCTCGCTTTTTTCTACGAGATGGACCCAAGACAACCCGGATATGAGTCGATTCCCAAAACCGTGAACCCAAGTGAAATTGCACATATGATTGACGAGCGTAGGGAGCCGTTGACTTGAACTGCCCTAACTGCGGAAAGGAAATGGAACCGGGCTATGTAAGTGGTTGGACTTATTCTGGATTTTCACTCTGGCAAGCGAAGGCACTTGGATTCGGGGTCGATTGGTACACGAAGGACAACAAGGAAACAGAAAGACTCCGAAAGGCTGGCTGGGGTGGAGAGGTCAAGATTGATGGATTTCGGTGCAAGGATTGTCGGACGCTGGTTCTCCAGTATTGAAATCAGAAAAAGAATGTCTGGATAAGTCATGGTACGTGGCCTGGCCGCTGCACCAAAAAGACCTAATACCTTCGTACCCAACGTTTCTTTCGGGAGGTGTAGGCATGATGTTCGTAGTGCTCGGTAAATTCAAGAAGAAACTAACGAAGGAATCAGTCAATGAAGTGAACAAGTATGTCGAGAAGATAGCAAAGGAAGGCGTCAAGTTCAAGGCCATGTACTGGTTGCTCGGCAGGTACGACACGATCGGGATATTCGAAGCGCCTGACGAGAAGACAGCAATGAAGGCTATGATTGGTCTCGGCGATATCGCCAAGACTGAGACCCTCGTGGCTGTTTCGAGAGAAGAGGCTGCAAAACTGCTCGAGTAGAGTCGGTCAAACCTTTTTTCCATTTGATTGAAATCAGAAAAAGAATGTCTGGATATGCTCGGGTTCAATATGAGGTGTATTGAGCGACCCCTAACACTACATTGCAATTCGGACAGGAAAACATTGTTGTACGAACTTTCATTCGTACCAGGTTATCGATCTTTGCCTTTTGGCCATCATCTATTTGTTCTCTGATGATATTGGCTCCGCTAACCTCCATTCTGCAGCTGGGGCATAGTGCCAAATTCCTCACCTAAGCCGTCTAATATTCTTATGAGTTGAAAAAGGATAGGATAAATGGTCTCAGCTCATGTCTGCGGGATCCTTGCGACAAGGGCTCGACAGGTATTCTTTGATGGCACTGACGGTTCTGACGGCAGACAAGGAGAGGCGAGAGAAGGAGGGAAGGGGGTCTCTACGGATTGATGATCTGCGGTATGTTAGTATCTATGAGCAGGCGATACATGTTAACGTGCACCATTTTCATGAGCACTCCATCTCTTGCCCAGAGGTCATACGTGTGTGGGTTTCCCAATGGTTCTTCGTATGTAATCCTGTAGTGGTCAACGCTCCTTTCCCCCCACTTGGTAGAGATCGTTTCTGTTCCAATCTTGGTAACGGTATCGCCTGACAATGGGTGGTTGAGATCATAGCCAAGTGTCTGGTTCTTTAGCATGGTTACTTCCCAGTAGTTAGGGGGCTGGCCTGGGACGGTAGTGGTTATGTTCAGTGTGAAGTTGGTCGCTGTGACGCTTGTCACGCTCCACCTCTCTGTCCCCTGGTTCACTCCATCACTGATGCTGTACTCCAAGAAGTCTCCAACCTTTGGG
>JBGOWR010000087.1:0-4357 GCA_041478695.1 Thermoplasmata archaeon
CAAAGGCGACTATCGAATAGGTATGTGCGAGTGGCGTCCCCCCGCGTCGCAATTTTGCTGCGGAAATATCTTTCATTTCAATTGCCATACACTCAATTGAACTCACATTACAAAAGAATGCCTCTTTGTGAGAAATCAGAGTCAGTAATGGCAAGGAGTCAAGTGGTCCGTTCTATTGCCAATTGCGACCTTCCGTTTTCACCAACGAGAAACCTTATGGCTGAATGCTCCCAGGACCCATCAACATCGAGGATTGAGGAGATAAGAGCTCAGGGAGGTTTGACCTAGATCTCAGACGAATATCACGATTTCACGACATAGCGAAAAGGATATCGGTACACTAGTCACCGATACTTCGAGTAGTGGTCGAGGAGGCCGCAAATCTCCCTTGCGACGGCTTCTGAGTAAGCTCCGTTCTTTTCTACTTCCTTGACATAGATTTTCGCATCTTGAATCGACATCCTAGACGCTTTGGCCACAACGCTAGCAAGGAAAGACGGAGCGAAACTCTCATTCAAATGAGCATCTCTCATTATTGCTTTCAGATCGTATTTAAATCCGCCAAGTCGGGCAATGCTAAGCATTGCCGATCTCGGAGTCTCTTTTCGATTGTTCCTCTGTGAGTCCCTATGAGCATTCCGAGGCTTCCTGCGGGTGTACGCCAAATCTATTGCTCCGAGTTGGTGGACGCGATGCTGATACTTAATGATTGTTAGAGACCCAAGGTCGCGCTTTCAATCGAATCCCTGACGGAGTGGTGTCGAATTTACTTTTGAATTTCATAGAAATCATGAGTACCTCGGTTATGACTCGCCCGGCTCGATTCGACTTCTTTTCGTGGCTATGTGGTAAAGCGCGCTGGCGATCGACGTTACCACTCCTATGATCAGCGTCGATGGTGATTCCACTACAGCGAATACCAGCAGGGCAATGTACGTAGTCAATCCTAGGAAACTGACCATCCTAGGGAAGATTCCTATGTTGGATCTGAGCATCCGTCGACTTTCCGATATGCGGTATCCTCACATTCCTGGCGACTTGTCCAGTTCTTAGATCATACTCCGATCCATGTACAGGGCACCTGACGACGAAATCGATCAGTCTTCCGCTGGCGAGGTCTCCTCCTCTGTGGGAGTACTTCCCGGTCATCGAATAGAATGTTCCGTTGGCGTTCGCAACCGAACATCCTCTCCTTCGATGTTGAGCCCTTTCATGGTCCCTGCTGGATATCCAGATCTCTTATCAACATTCATCCTCGTCATTGAATTCCCTCCCAAGTGTGTGTCTACAGAACGATGGGATATCCCTCCTATGGCGTCAGAGCTCACGGCTTCGTAAGTGTATTTATGCGGGAGACGTTCGGGCTTCTCGAGAAAACAGATATATAGATTCCCTGCCCCTGCCGATTCGAGTATTACTACATGATAATCGATGGCCACGCCCATCTTTGGCAAAGGAAGATGCTTCCGGATTCCATTTTGAAAGCGTACCTTGAGCCCCTTCTTGCTCTGGACGGTCTGATCGATTTCAGCAAGGACATAGAAGAGATCTGGCCGATCACCGAGGTGTTCGCCCCTGGTTTGATCGAGGCAATGGACACCGCTGGTGTGGATAAGACCATAATCTTGCCATTGGACTTCGGTCTAGTTGAGGAACCGAAGACAGAGATAGAGGACTACAATCGCTTCGTTTTCGAATCCTGCGAAGAATACGCAGAAAGACTGATTCCATTTGTCGGAGTAGATCCAAATAGAGGGAAGAAAGCTACGGACCTCATCCAGATGTTCGCCAAGGACTACGATGCGAAAGGGATAAAGGTGTATCCCGCCACCGGGTTCAGGCCCAACGAGGATAGGTTGATCGATTTCTGGGATCTGCTGGATGATCTAGGGATGCTTGTCGTCGCTCATTCCGGTGCCAGTTGGGGACCGTTGGATGAGGAGTGCAACCACCCTATTTTCTTCAGAGAAGTGCTCAATCGGTTCCCTGACCTGAAGATCATCATAGCCCACCTTGGTGGCAAATGGAAGGAAGAGACGTACGAGCTTGCGAAGGAGTGTCCGAACCTGTATGCTGATTGCTCCGCCGTGCAAGGTTGGCTGCCCTCACAGCCTGAAGTGGCAAGGGATCGACTTGTCGAGGCTGCGGCGCATATGCCTGACCGACTGATCTTTGGGACCGACTGGCCGCTGTTCGACCTTAGTTACTCCCATATGCAGTGGGTCCGATTCGTGCGGGAGACGGACTGGGCATCCGAATCGATCAAAGAGAAGACGCTCGGGGAGACGCTGAGAAGAATCCTCGGATAGGAGAAATTGGAGTCGGCGAGCCTACAACGCGAGCGGTACGGCCCATTTCCCGCTGAAGAAGTTCTCTCCGACAGGTTTCCTCTCTGGTCTGGTGACCTCTCTCTCCTTCTGTTTGTCTGAGAGAAGCGACTGGTCGGTGCCAGGATAACCGCATATCACGAAAGTGATGACCACGTAATCATTTGGAATCTCTAGGAGTTTCTTTACCTCGGCCTGGTCGAATCCGGCTATTGGATGCGCAATGATCCCTAGCTCCGTAGCTCTCAGTAGCATCTGACCAACGGAAAGTCCAGTCGAGAACAGATAGTAACCTCTGCCATCGGGAAGGCGGCAGTCATCATCCGGTCTCGCCGCTACGACGAGTATTAGGGGCGATATGGTGGCCCAAGCGTTCCCTTTTGACAGCGTGCTCTTCACCTGGGTCAAAGTGTCAGTCTCTCTCGCCACGATGACTCGCCAAGGTTGACTGTTGTTACAGGACGCTGACAGTCTCATCGCCTCGACGAGCTCTTTAGCGATCTCGTCAGGGATTGGTCGATTGTCCAGCGTCCTCCGAGCCCTTCTGGAAGCTATTGCTTCTGCTACTTGCATCGAACCACTCAAGGTCATTATTGAATCCATCTATTCATAAGTCTTATTACGGTTCGAAATCCTCAGGCCGATTTTCCAAGTCTAGATGGACTCACTGTCCGAACCCGTTCATCAAGTTATAAGTATCTGAGTATCGAATAGTGTCCGATTGATATGTTCAGCGAGCTAGCTTCCTCTCCGATTCCCGAGGTGGCGCTTCTAGTCGGAGGATTCATCGCCATTCTGCTCGGAATCGTCGGGAAGAATGACAAGACTTCGATCGACGAAATCGCACTGTTCTTTGGGTTTATCGTCGGCGCATTCATGATATTTCTGGGAATCGTGTTGTATTCCGAGGGCGACTGGCCCACGTCCACGATCATCGTCATGGTCGTTCTCGGTCTCGGACTGTTCATGAGAGTGTTTAGGAAGGTAAAATGGGCGGCGATAATCGCTTGGATTGTCGGAGGGGGAGTCGGCTACGGTCTCTACCTGTTGTCCAAGGTCGCTCTTGCCTCGGTCCTCACTCCTACCGTGATCATAGTCGCCGCATTGATCGTGATGCTCATCGTCTACTTCCTTCTGAAGTTCCTTGAGGATACAGTCAGCTTCTTTGGGGCCATACTCAGCTTCCGTCCGATACTGTTCGTCCTTGGAATTGTCGCGATATTTGAGAGCGTGCTCCTCTTCTTGGACTCTTCCCTGTGGGCGATATTTGGCTAGAAGAATAATGACCCAGATTTATTTTGCGGACCGCTAAACCTTTAAATGGGAGCACTTCTATCGAGGATTTGCGGGCTCGTGGCTTAGCCTGGATATAGCGCTGGCCTTCTAGCTCACAGGTCTTGTGACGGAAGCAAGCCAGATGTCTCGGGTTCGAAACCTTCGAGTTAAGGCGAAACTCCCGACGGGCCCGCCACACTATCCAAAGGTTGATAAATACCTACATGATGACGGCATGAGACACGAGGAGTCATCAGGATGAAACGAAGCTCACGCGCATGGAAGAAACGCGGCAAACAACGATGGAAATGGCGCAAGAAGAAGATGCGTCGCCGGAAGCGCGCGCAGAAAATGCGGAAGGTGTAGCGATCATCATGGGGGTGTGGGGTAACACGGCATCCTCGCGGGCTCCAGTTAATTGGGTGTGATTGTAGACGGGTTGCTGACCGGTGATGAGTAACTGGAGCGATGACCCGTTAATTCGCGCGGGGTCGCTCCCCGCGTGGTGGAAACCCGCTGATCTGGGTTCAAATCCCAGCGCCCCCACATTACTCTGCTGGATGGGTCGTTCCTTTGCCCTTGTATATAAAGGGGCGATTTATGCCCCTTCTTGCCTGATTTCTTCCTTCTATGAGACATTCTTCATCATCTCCGATTCGATTTTTCTTAAGAATTCATCACGTTTTGCCAAAGCCTTCTTTTGATCATCAAGCCTAATCCCCAGATACCTAAGAGTTGTCCTAGTTTCTGTATGG
>JBGOWR010000113.1:0-3853 GCA_041478695.1 Thermoplasmata archaeon
ATGTAGAAAAGCCCCATGTTCAGAATGTAACCGCTGAAGGAGGTCGCAACGATCTGTAAGCCTCGCGTGATTCCTACCGCCCTTCTGCGTCCCGACAAGAACTCGTTCGCAATGACCACGTAACCAACTGCCAGGAGGAACGATATCACTATCGGGAGAACAATCATGTTACTCCACACCTCCCCGGTCAGTCCTAGGAACAACAATGTCGATAGCAGGCCGAGCAATAGCGCCGCTACGAATCTCCCAAGCATTGTCAGTAGGAAGAAGGTGGTCAGCGCCGCCAGTGCTTTGCCGCCCAGGCCGCACTGTCTCATGATCGAAATGACCACTTTCGAGGTCAGCTTCGACGTACCCTCCTTTCGATCTCCAAAATCGTATTCGACCTCCAAGATCCTTGTGTCCTTAGGTGCGAACTTCAGAAGGTCGAACAGGGCCTTGAACCCGTGTCGCTGGAAACGCAATTCATCCTTGACGATGATCCCTCTGCAGAGGGTCGTCTTCCCCCCGAAGAAACCACTCATGTTATCCCTCGACCAGGGTTGCCTCTTCGCTCTCAGATACGCCGATGCCATCTTGTGAGCGCTCCAGGATGATACTTTTCTGGCGAACTGCAATCCACTCTTGTCCTTCCTTACTCCAATGACAAGGTCGTTTCCGTCAAGAACGCCTTCCATGATCCTGCCGACTGCTTCCGGGGGATGCTGAAAATCTGCATCTAGCACGACGAAGTAAGGGGTGGAGGTCAAGAGAATGCCGTCCATTATGCTCGCGGTCAGACCTCTGTCGCTGGGCTTTCGTTTTATGAGAGAGACCCTTTGCGACGTATCCGAATACGCTTCGACCTTCTCCGGGGTGCCATCGACCGAAGAGTCGTCGACGACGAGCATGCGGGCGGAAGGGTAGGTCTTCGAAAGAGCGTCCAGCAAAGGGACTATGTTCTGTCCCTCGTTCAATGTGGGGATGATAATCGTGAAGTCCCCATCTGACCCATGCCAGTCGCTCATCGACTCCTGAATTATGAAAACCTTCGCTTTATATATATTCTTTGGCGGTTGAGGTTAATAATCGTTAAATCAGTGCGCCGTCGGCTCTTGAGACCGGTGATTCGCGAGCGACTTGCTTCTCTCGGCGTCTTCGGCTTCGTACTGCTCCCCGCTCTCGGCCCCAGCGAACTGTCGGCCAATACCTGCTACCCGATCCGAAGGCTCCAAGGTGTTCGTACCATCGATGATGTAGCCTTCGTAGTTTTCGAGGACGCCCTTGAACTTGTCATGAGCCACCGTGAGAATGATGATGTCGGAGCTCAGAACCTCCTTCAGGCTGCCATTTTTCGAAGTGTTCCTTATTAACGGATCGTAGAAGGAGATCTTCTTGGCGCCCAGTGTCCTCAAGTGCTCGATTATGAATCCAGCTGGAGCGTTTCGATCGTCCGATGAGTTCTTCTTGTAGGAGAGGCCCAAGATTCCTATCTTGACATCCAGGATATCCTCTTTCAGCTTCGTCTTGCAGATGAAAGCAGCCTTCTCCGCAGTAATGACCGGCATGGAGTCGTTCATTCTCCTCGAGGACTCGATTAGGCCGAGGTCGAGGCCGGTGTTCTCAAAAGACTTCATAAGGAGGAGGGGGTCCTTCTTTAGGCAGTGCCCTCCGACCCCGCAGCTTGCCTTGTACGCGTGGAAGTTCCATTTTGTCGCGGCGGCGAACAGCGCCTCTTCAATATCTATGTCAGCCTTCTCGCACATGAGGGCGAAGAGGTTCATCAACGCGATATTCACGTCCCGCTGGGAGTTCTCCATGAGCTTGATGAACTCCGCGGTCCTGATCGAAGAAACGAGGACGACCTTGTCGACTATCGTCTCATAGAGCTCTGCGGCTATCTCTGAAGCCTCCTTGTTGACACCGCTGACGATCTTGGGGATGCACTTGAGAGTCTTATCCGGATTCCCCGGGTCGATCCTCTCGGGCGAGTAGGCGACCAGAAAGTCCTCACCAGCGATTAGTCCGTCCTTCTCTAGCCTTGGGATCACGATCTCGTTCGTCGTGCCCACCTTGACCGTGCTCTCGAGCACTATCAGTTTCCCAGAAATGTCGTTCTTTGCTATCGACGCCAGTGCCTTGTTCAAGTATTTGAGGGTGGGGATGTCTCCGTTCGCTGTCGGAACGATTATGAGAACAACATCTCCGATCTCCGATGCTCTATCCACCTCTCTTGAGGGAAAGAACTTCTTGCCAAGGACTTTAGGAAGCATGCGGGCGAGGTACCTCTCTTCCGGGATGTAGTTCTCGCCTCTCTCGAGCGATTCGATCTTATCCCAGTCGTCATCGAACCCGTAAACTCTGAACCCTTCGTAAGCGAAGCTAACTGAGACGTTGAGACCGACGTAACCCAAGCCAATTATGGAGATCTTGGCGGTCTTCTTTTTTATTTTCTCAGCGAGCACCGTAAGCATATCACTCATTTGCCCCATTCCCCGATTTGCGTTAAGAATAGCGTTGACGCTTTAAAAGATATAGCATCTCCTCCTGTAGCCTTCTCGACCTTCCCTGCATATCGGCAACTAGCGCCAAGATGATAAATATCACGCCCGCCAACAGCAGTGTGCCACCGATCGACAACAACGAAGTGAATGGTGACGTCATCCCAGTCGTAAGCCAGTGGGCAATGACTACTGTGAACATCAGAAGTGCCGAGATGATGAACAATAGGCTGATTGCCCCGAAGAATCTCAAAGGATGACGGTCCCTCTCTGCCTGGACTATTATCTTTAGAGCCCTGAATCCATAATGAAATGGACTCTTCACAACTTTGGAATTCCCGTTCATTCGAGGTAGAACGGAAATGGGAACCTCAACGATCCTTATGTTCTTGCTGGTAAGGTCCAGTAGTACTTCTTGTGTATAGGTGAATCTACCAAACAACGTCAGCCTGAGCATTGCCTCTCTCGAGTATGCTCTGAAGCCGCACTGAGTGTCCGTGAACTTCTGACCAGTTAGCCAATTGACCATGCGCGTGAACAACCTGTTCCCGAATCTCTTCGTATCGTCCATCTTCGGTGTTGATTTGGGCTCGAGGAATCGAGATCCCGTCACGAAATCCGCACGCCCTTCGACAATCGGGCCGATCACTTTTGGTATTTCTGATGCTTGGAACTGTCCATCTGCATCGATTGTAACGACTATGTCAGCGCCGATCTCAAGCGCCTTCGCAACCCCTGTGGCAAACGCAACGCCGACCCCTCTGTTCATGAGGTGAGAAACCACGATGGCTCCAGCCTCCGCAGAGATCGACGAGGTTTTGTCAGAGCTCCCGTCGTCCACAACTATGATTTCGTCAACATGCTCGCTTGCTTTGAGAAGAACGTCTCGAATGCTCGCCTCTTCGTTGAATGCTGGAATTAGAGCAACTATTTTGTTTTGCGTCATTTGGATTTTCACTGCATATTCGAATTCCTACTTAATTGTTCAGTCTCTTCAGTTCGTTCCCACTATAAATTGCAGTAGGGTCTCGATGACCATTAATATATGGTGTTTATTTCCTTTTGCATTCGATTATCGATTTAGATAATCTCATTGACGTGGGGGTAATGCGCCACGCAAGAGATTGAGCAAGTATTTCGAGTAATCTATATGGAAAGATGTATGTGGGAATTGATTCCTAGGTTCGTATCTTGATGCAAGGACATGTTTCCAGCTGCGATACTTGAAGATGGGTGAAGCATTTCTATCTCCGATGGCTGGGAGTCTGACAATCGACATAGATTTATTATGTCGACAGAACGTCCGCACTAGATAAGCATTTGAACCGAATGGAGGATGTCAGATTCTCCATTGGCAACTAAGTGACATGATA
>JBGOWR010000084.1:0-4407 GCA_041478695.1 Thermoplasmata archaeon
CAAAGAGGACAGGGTGATGGTGTTCGTGTCCCTTCTCTTCCTGGCAAAGATGGGCAGGATATCGATCTGGCAGGACGAATTTCCATTCGGCCAGATCTTCCTTGAGGTAAGAGTGCCATGGGACATCGGCACGATCGAAGACGCTGCGGCCGCTCAGATCGATGTTGTGAAGGGAGAGCCCGCGAAGACCGAAATGGTGATCTGAGTTGGACCCGATAAGGGTGATAGAGGCCGTACTGTTCTCCTCGAAGCCCTTGAAAGTGTCCGAGATATCATCGACCACGCAGCTCTCCGATCCTGTGATCCGAGCCGCGATGAAGAAGCTTGCCAAGGAGTATCGTGACAGAGGCTCGGTCATTGAGATAGTGAAGATCGGACCGAAGTACTCCATGCAGCTACGAAAGGAATTCACTGAGTGCGCGCGCCCCTTCACCGAGAAGGAGGTGCCTGATGAGGTCCTGAAGACGGCCGCAATGATCGCATATCATCAGCCGGTCCTACAAAGCGTTCTGGCAAAGGTGTTGGGAACGGAAGTCTACAAGGATGTAGGATCACTCCGATCATTGGGTCTGGTGAAAGCTAAGAAGCGGGGACAGACCCTTCAGCTCACCACGACGCAGCGGTTCGCCGAGTACTTCGGGATCGAGGGATCCACCCGGGATGACATAAAGAAGTGGATGGAAAGCCAACTCAAGAAGGGATGAGACGGACCGAGGTCGAACTTCCTTTTTCGATGTCTATTATGAACGATGTCGCTCCTTCGTGCTGGTTTCAAGGAAAGATTTAAATGGTCTTCCCACGATGACTTGCAAAAGTGATACCATGGTCATGCCACTTGCGCTACTCGAAAAATCAATGAACAGAAAGATCTCGTTGCTTCTCAAGGACAACAGGATTCTGGAAGGAAAGCTCACGGGTTACGACGACTACATGAACATGGTCCTAGAGGACACCGAGGAACGCAAGTCCGATCAGACGAGGCGCTTGGGAACTGTCATCCTGAGGGGCAACAACGTCGTGAGCATCTCCCCGTTCTGATGCTGTCTACGTTGCGATCGAACGAATAGATGGTCGATTCCTTTCCGAAATGATTTTGATGCGCCACCTCGTTCTGAGGTACGATGAAGGCAGTGATCCTTGCGGGTGGGCTTGGTACAAGGCTTAGGCCGTTGACCTATACGATACCAAAGGCGCTTGTGCCCTTGTGCGGCAAACCACTCATATCCCACATCGTCGACGCCATGCCGTCTTGGGTGGACACCGTTCTCATCGCTGTCAATTACAAGAAGGACGCCCTTGAATCTTACTTCGAAGAGCTGACTCTACCTAGGAAGATCATATTGATCGAGGAATCGACCCCCCTCGGGACCGGCGGCGCAATAAAGAACGTCAGCGATCATCTGGATGATACATTCGTCGCTTTCAACGGGGATGTACTGTCATCTATCGATATGGGATCGATGGTTCGCTTTCATAGGTCATCAGGGGGGATTGGGACCATCTCCTTGTGGGAAGTGTCAGATCCAAGTGCCTTCGGCGTCGTGGCGCTTGAGAGCGACAATAGGATACGGACCTTCCAGGAGAAGCCCGCAAAGGGAGAGGAGTTGTCGAACCTGATCAATGCTGGCGTCTATGTCTTCGAACCAGACATCTTAGAGAACATAGAGGAAGGCGCTGTCTCGCTGGAGCGTCAGGTCTTCCCGAGAGTGCTCGATAGAGGCGTCTACGGTTACAGGTTCGAGGGGTACTGGGTCGATTGCGGTACCAGGGAGAGCTTCCTGAGGGCCCAAAGGATCCTCATGGACATGGGAAGGCATATGACGTCCGTCAATTCGCTCATCGACTCCTGCACGGTCGCCTCGCCGAACTACTTGGAGGGCGTCATCGGTCGGAACTGCAGCATAGGACCCTACGTCTCCGCTCAAGACGGCGTGATCCTGGGCGAAGGGTGTGTTGTTTCGAACAGCATTCTGATGGAGGGAGCGATCGTGGGTCCGAATTCGATAGTCAAAGGATCAATTGTAGGACCGCGGTCCGAGATCGGTCCCGGCGAGAAGATTATCGACTCGATACTTGCCATCAGTTAGATCGTTTCTTGGCGATATGGCTCGCTTCTTGCATAGGTATTTATTCTATAATCCATTTGGGGGGAATTGTAGGCAATTGGGGCCTCCGATGAAGCGAACCGAGCGATTGGTTAACTTTGTTAGCGGAAGGAAGTTCCGCAAGAGCTGGTACGCATTCATCATCGCATTCTTCCTGATCTTTGTCATCCTCCCGACCATCTACATTCTTACATATACGTACACGCAGTGGAACGCGATCCAGAGCAATGTACTCGACAACAAAGAAACCGTTGACATGATATTGGGGGCCATTGCAGCCTCTTTCGAGATCGCAGCAATCGTGACCATAGTGGATTTTGTCGTCGGGCTGCCCATGGCTTGGATGCTTGTACGTAAGAAGTTCAGGGGCAAGAACTTCCTAGATACACTCATCGACATGCCTCTGGCCGTTCCCACCGCGGCTCTGGGTTTCTCCAGCGCCATATTCTGGGCGGCGACCCCGTCCGCGATGAACGCCCCGCCGTTTGCGCTCGGAGCGATAACGTCTCCGATGTTGCTCATCATACTGCTTCACATCGTATTCTCATATCCCTATATGGTGCGGTCCTTGGCCGCGATCCTCGAACAGATCGACGAGACATACGAGATCGCTGGACAGACTCTAGGGGCCAGCAAACTGACGGCGGTCAGGACCATCACCCTTCCTTTGTTCAGGGCCGGGTTGGTCACTGGGATCATCTTGTGCTTCTCGAGGAGCCTGAGCGAGACCGGAGGCACCATGATCGCATTGTCGACCATGGCCAACTCCGCAGGTTTCAATACGGGGCCCACGCTTATTGGTACATGGAAGAAGCTCTCCGGCTCAAATCCAGATCTTATTCCTCAGCTTGCCTTCGTCAGCATTCTCCTGATAATCATAGCGCTTGTTCTTCTCGTCATCCTGAAGCTGGTCGTGATGAAGGTGAGATTGCCCATGGGCAAGGTATGGCCAACCCCTGAGAAGATACTCAGCCGCGGATTGGTCCCTAAAATGAAGGACGGTTCCACCGTCCTGTTTCTTGCCGTTTTCATACTCATCCCTTCGTTCTTCATATTCTCGTTTGTTGCCACCTCGTCAGCAGCAGTTGGAGACTGGGGCCCGTTCCTCAACAGCTTGGGTTACTCTTTCGCCATCGCTGTGATCGTGACGGTCATAGATCTTGCCCTTGGAATCCCTCTTGCGCTCTACATTGCGAGGAACCCCTCGAAGAAAATAAGTCATTCACTCGACATACTGGTGAACGTCCCCCTTATCGTGCCCACAGCGGCCCTCGGGTTCTCTTTGGGACAATTCTGGACCGACCAGACCCTCATACCTTCCGTGCCGACGCTTCTCATCATCCTTGCGCACGTCGCATTCACCTATCCCTTGGTCGTAAGGAACGTGACGGGAGCAATGGAGGAGATCGATCCGTCGTATGAGGAGACCGCAAGGACTCTTGGTGCAAAACCGATCCAAGGATTCAGGCGTGTCCTGTACCCGATGATAAAGAGCTCGATATTGGCCGGATCGATCATGGCGTTCACAAGAAGCCTTGGAGAGACCGGAGCGACGCAATCCGTTGTCAGCGACGTCATAACAGCTCCGGTCTATATCGTGCAACTAGTAAATACGAACCAGTATTATCTGGCCGGTCTCGCTTGCATCATCCTGATCATCGTCTCTTACGCCGCGATGCTCTTGTTGAGATACCTCACAAGAAAGAAGCAGGGGGCGCTGTAGATGCCGGAGATAAAGCTCGAGGGGATACGCAAGCACTACGGGAGCATCAAAGCCGCCGATGGATTGGAGTTCACGGTCAAGGACGGCGAGTACCTCTGCCTCCTCGGCCCGACGGGCGCCGGGAAGACCACGGTCTTAAGGATCATAGCAGGCCTGACAGAACCGGATTCCGGCAAGGTCTTCTTCGACGGCCGGGACGTCACCGATATTGAGCCAGAAGATAGGAAAGCTGTACTGCTCTCTCAGACCTATTCCCTTTTCCCTCATATGACGGTCGCTGAGAACGTGCTGTTCGGGCCGAACATAAGGAACTGGCCAGAAGAAGTGAGGGTCAAGACCCTCGCGAACATGTTGGATCTGGTGAGATTGACGCGCAGATCGGACGCGTATCCAAAGGAACTGAGCGGGGGAATGCAGCAACGGACCGCTCTCGCGAGGGCGCTCGCGTCGGGAGCTGAGGTCCTCCTGCTCGATGAGCCCCTGCGCGCCTTGGATGCGAGGTTGAGGATAAGTCTGCGGTACGAGCTGAGGTCCCTCGCCAAATCGCTCGGTATCACTACGATACACGTCACGCACGAC
>JBGOWR010000029.1:0-7992 GCA_041478695.1 Thermoplasmata archaeon
ATCATCGTTCCTGCATTCTTTATCCAAAGTGTGACGGTCTTGACATTGTCATTCACTTGCTGGATCTTTATTTCGTAGTTAGTTGGAGAAGTCAGCCCGGCCTTCGAGCACAGGTCGCCAAGGTATTGTTGCCATGCCGTCCAATAGCGGGTCGTAAAGGTGATGTTGACGTACTTGTCGGTCCCGTATCCAACGGCATAGTCCTGGGAATCGATGTAAACGAGGTTCAGATTCAGGCCAACCGTGCCGGTCCCGCCGACACTTGCGTTGGTCCCTATGAAGTCAATCTGAGTGAACTTGATATTTATCGAGGTTATCGAGGACACGATTTTCTCGACCTCGATGCTCGGCCATGCTCTTAGGACTTGACCGTCTTGCTGTTTTACGATCATCGCGCCGTTCTCATACCCAACCCACTGCTGGACGTAATACCTGTTCGGCGCATACAACTCCACCATTCCGCCACCCGATTCCGACACTCTGGTCTTCGTCCCATCAAGCGAGTAGTTGAACCTAACGTAGATGCCTGAGTCACCCTTTCCTTGAGGAGAGTATGTCAACAACCCGGCCGTCGGGGAGGCAAAGACAGGTATCCCTTGGGCACCGAGCGTTATCGGTGAATACATGCGGATCGTGGTGGATCCAGTCACTTGGGCGGTGACAATCAGGCTGTCTATCTTTCCCTTAAGGTCTGCAAACTGGTTGATAACCTGGTTCATATGCGCCCTTTCGTTGTCCTGCATCCATACTGGAATGTACGAGTTCGTGAACATCGAGAGAAATGTCATGAACACTAGCAAGGCCATTATCGTGCCTACTGTCGAAGCGACACCATCCCTATCACGCTTCAGAAAGTGACGCTTGCTTAATCTATTCATCCGTAGTCCCTCGCGGGAACCGAATATACGCTACACCAGTGACCCAGTTCCTTCGGGTGAAAATGAGCAACATATAACTATTTAAACATGTCGTGGTTGCTGGCTTGAATTGAGAACGACGTCAGAAATGCGTTCGTGAGTATTTTTTTCGGTACCATCATTTTCTTGACGACCATCAACAAAAACATCTTCGCCAGCGATGTTGTATGAGAGGTCGCAGCGCTGGAGATCCAGATTTTGACCAAGTACGTCCAGATTCTTCAATAAGTAAGCTTTATTACAATCCTCTCTGTTCTCTGAACGCACGCCGCGGTAACTCAGTTGGGAGAGTGCAAGACTGAAGTTCCCTGCACGGGAGCGGATATCTTGAAGTCGCTGGTTCAAATCCGGCCCGCGGCACCTCAATGTTCAATGGAATCACTCTTTCATGCGTCAGTCGCTGTCGAAATGTCTATTATCTAAATGAACGATTGGCCCATTGGGCGAGATGATGCAGGTCAAGGGATTTGAGACGCACACGATCGATGCAAAGAGATTCTCAAAATCTGGCGAACGGATCTCCAACGTCAGAATCGATCAGAACAGTACCGTGACCCAGATATCGAAGGTTTCGGAGGATACCGCATCGGTAGAGTTCAGGTTCACCGCTAACTATGTCGGAATGGGATACATAAAGATCGAGGGGCAAATAATGCTATGCGGCGAGGTCTCGAATCTCGTGGACGAATGGTCGAAGAAGAACTCCATGCCCGATGAGGCAGCGAACCTTGTCCACAACATGATAGTCTCGAACTGCATCCCGACAGCGTTGCTCGTCTCTCGGGACATTAGGCTGCCTCCACCCTTCCCACTACCAAGGGTGAATATTCAAAAGAAGAACGTAAGAGGACCTGGAGAAAGCGTAGAAGTCGCTTGAACGGTCAAATCGCGTCGAATTCCATCAACGAATGTGTTCAAGGGCGAATGAACCTATTGTCAGGCCATGCTTGCTCGAAGTGTACCTTATGTATGATCTTGATTGCACGTCAGAGATGCCACTGACCGCGAAGAACGTTCTCAACTGGTCGACCTTGAAATCGATCATTCCGTCCATGATCGATCCAAGCATTTGGATCTCCTGCTCACCATGCACGCCCTTCTCTACCGTGAAGAGTGCGACTGCCTTGTCCCTCTTCCTCCTGCCGCAGAACGGGCTCAAGAATCTGAACGCCGTGTTTGGATCTGAGTAGGCTATCAGGGTCGAGATGGATCTGAATGCGAGGCGGTAATTCTCGTGCTTCTCTTTGTATTCCTTTACTGTTCTCTCGACGTTCTCCATGATCGAGTCATGGTCGGTCGGTTCGTCGATGTAGGTAGTAAAAGGATCGTCAGTGGTCGCCCCCATGCTCCTAGAATATGAGTCGATGTACTTCACTAGACCCAATTTCTCATATTCTTCGTATCCGGACAGGACATAGTTCATCTCTTCTCGGATGTCGTGAGGAGTCTTGTCGGTGAGGACCCACAGTACCGGTAGCCCCTTCTTGAGGCCCTCTGCCATGAACTGGTTCATCATCACTTCTTTTCCGACGAAGGGCGGACCATGAACCAGAATGTTCGATCCGAACGGGATACCTCCAAGCAGAAGGTCGTCCAAACGGTCGTTTCCGGTCTTCACCTTGGCCTGCTGCACCTCAAGTGCTCTATCTTGTTCTCTCGCCGATATCTCGTCCTCGATGATACCTTGTTCTCTCCGGCGCAGCTCTTCCATTTTCGCATTGAGGTACTTCTCCTTTGCTCGGATCTCCTCCTCCTTCCTTTGGATGTCCATCTTCAGATCCTCGAGGCGCTTCTTAAGTTCCACCTCGTCGAGCCCCGAGAGCTGCTTGTTCATCTCATCGTATCTGCGTCGTTCCTCTGACAGCACCTTCTCTCTATAGAACAGATCCTCGTCTCTTCGGAGGATCTCTTCTTCTTTGTATGAGACGACGGCTTTGATCTTCGAAAGCTCATCATCCTTCTCCCGATTCGCTATCCTGAGCTTCTCGATCTCCGCGTCCTTCAGCATTATGGACCTCTCCTTGAGCACGAGATTCTTCGTTCTCTCCAGGATCTCCTTCTGCGCTTCGGGGCCAGTCATCCGCGCGATTCTCAGTTCGTTCTCATGGAGCTCGTCATCCATCACTTTCTGTTTGAGGTCTTGCTCAAGTACCTCGATCTTCGTCAAAAGCTCCTGCTCCCTGCGCTGGGACTCTAGATCTTTTCCCCTGAGCTCAGCGTGGAATCTCTCCTCGAGGTCAATTCCGTCTTCGGTTGATATCGGTTTGTCCCTCGCCATCGATTCCTTCTCTGCCACGATGGCTTCTCTGGAGGTCAGCTCTTTCTCGAGTTCCTTGAGCTCCAATTCCCTCTGAACGATTGACACCTTATCTCCGGGAAGGTTCTTCAACGATATCTCGAACTGATCCTTGAGCGCTTCCCTCAATTCCCGTGCGCTCCCCAACTCTTTCAGGAGCTTCGTATTCTCATTCGACAGCTCTCGCAGCTTTCTAGCGGTCATCGATTCATCGGATCCGACAATGTCGTCCTTTGCCCTCATCTCATTGATTTCTTTCCTCAATCGCGTGAGCTCGTCCTCATAATCTGCAACTTTCTCTTTCAAAGCCAGCTGATCTTCTGCAGGTTCTACGCCTCCTCCGATATCGATGTCGGAGTTGACGAGCAGTCCCGATTCCGGACCTTCGTTCAGCCAAGAAAGAAGGGTCTCCTCTCCGCTCAACCATCTCCTGAGGTCGTCTGTCTTATCTGTCGATACTTCGTCCGAATCAATCGAACCAGTCTCTTCAGGAGATGCCTTGGAACCATCTAACGTTCCCTTGTAGTCCAGGTTGTCTCCCTCCGACTTCTTCTGCATTCAGTTTCACCTACTGGCCGAAATAGTGTTGACTTAGACCAAGTTTAGATTGATATTGATATTTTAACATTCTGTTCTTGTTACCGTTTCTCGATATCAACTCCCAGACCTAGTTCTTCTGAAGTCGATCATAGCGATCTGGTTTGACCGTTATCTCATGCCACGAATTCAACACCATCCTGATATGGAAGACGTGTTGAACTGTGATCAGTTCGGAATGGCTAATCATCAGACAAATATCTCCTTTTCCCTCTGATGAATTCGGGCATCTGGATTCCGTTGGACACTTTTCTTGGCGCAGTCAAAGATGACAAAAAGATAAATACGGACATGAGCATCTTAGTACAGCATCGGCTGCAGCCAGGTGTCGTGGATGGAGAAGCGAATATACATTAAGATAGACAAGAACAGCGACATGACACTGCGGGAAGTCCTCAGGAAAATCGAGGAGATTCAGACCGAGCATCCTGAGCTGGACGTTTTCTTCGACGGGGACGAGTATGCGATTTGCAGCCGTCCTAGAAAGACTGGACGCGAGCTCTGATGAATCTCGAAGGGACCGGAGGCATCTGAATTCGGATTGTCTGAGGGATTTTCAATGGTCAGCAGAAAGGATTTGTTGAAAGAGAAAGTGAAGCACATCGACTTCGACAGGATCTCGACGGTCGAGGATCTGGTCGAAGCATATAAGGACAGCTCTGTGCAGAGTCGAGCCTTGGCCACATGTGCCATGGCGTACGAGAACGCCCTGAAGGACCCGAACCGACCGACGATCCTTTTGGGTCTTGCCGGTCCTTTGATCGCTGCAGGGCTTAGGAAGATCATAGCCGACATGATAAGGTATGGCATCGTCGACGGAATCGTGTCGATCGGTGCGATCCCATATCAGGACTTCTACCAGTCGAGGGGATACAGTCATTACAAATGCTCCCCCAATACCGACGATCTGAAGTTGAGGGAGTTCTTCCTTGACAGAATATACGATACACTGGTCGATGAGGAAAAATTCAGAGAGACCGACGCTTTCATCGGCGACATTGCCGAAGGGCTCGAGCCGCGTGGCTACTCGAGTCGAGAGTTCATGGAAATACTGGGCCAACAGTCTGGCAAAGACTCTATCCTGTACAATGCAAGGAGGTACGGAGTTCCGGTCTTCGTCCCCGCTCTCAACGACTCATCCATCGGCATCGGGCTGACGGGCATGTACGTAAGGATGCGCAAGGCAAACAAGCCATTCATGAGCATAGATCCGATACGGGACAACTGGGAGTTAGCCCAGATAAAGATCAAATCGGACAAGACCGGCGTCATATACATCGGAGGGGGCGTCCCGAAGAACTACATACAGCAGACCGAGGTGATCGCCGAGACTCTGGGCCACGACAAGGGCGGCCACCACTACGCCATACAGATAACTACTGATGTTCCCCATTGGGGCGGCCTCTCCGGCTGCACTTTCGAGGAGGCACAGTCTTGGGGCAAGATCAACAGGAACGCTACGAAGGCCGTCGTGTACGTCGAGGCGTCGATCGGACTGAGCCTGATGGTCGGTTACATCCTGCAGAAGGGAGTGTGGAAGAACCGCAAGAGGCTTAGATACGTCTGGGATGGAGATATGCTGAAGAGCATCAAGAAGGTCCCAATGAACATAGACTGAAAGCTCGCTTCCTCCTTTGCCAATCCTCCACTTTCCTTCCTCTTCCGACCTTGCACTGCCTTCGATTGGAGGAATGGTTTATTATGTCCGGAGGCAAATCTCAAGTCGTGTCCAGACTTGGAAGAATGACCGTAGGTCTTTACAACTCATATGATCCCGTCAACTTCAGGGAAGCCCATAGGAGGATACTGGCCAGAGCTGGTCCGATCTCTCTCGCCTTCGACGCCAATCTTGCGACGTTCGGGTTCCCATTCCCGCAGGACCTTTCAACTCCAATAGAGATATCCGACTGGATCGCGACGACCACATCCATCGGAGAGGATGGCAGCTACCTGAGGGAACTTGCTTCAAATGGCCGTTTCCAGACCTTTCCGTACATAGGCAAGGGCTTCCCTCCGCAATTGGGTGAGACCGTGCTGACCACGTGCAATGCAGAGGACAAAAAGCGGAGAAGCGTCGACGACGTCTGTTCGATGCTTCTTGATGGGGACAGCGTCTGCTTGATATTCGGCACTGGACCAAAGGGGACCCCCAAAGAGGTCTCAAGAATCGCCCAACATCATCTGGACATCACCAACGATGGGTATTCCCTCGAGACCTGCACAGCACTGGGGGCCGTCGTCGCTGTATTGTTTCACACTTTGAGACGAATGTCAAGGGACGGCCCTTGATATCATCTTTCCAACGGCTCCCTATGTGGTCTCAGTAGCCTTTGTAATGAAGGTCTAAGCTCGGAATTCCGACGCCGTCTCCTTTTCTGACCTCACCGACGACCTTCGCCCCCTCTCCAAGAACCTTGAGGACGTCCTTCGTCTGTTCGGCCGGACATACGAGCGCGAACCCCATGCCCATGTTGAAAGTCTGGTACATCTCCTTTGGTTGAATGTCACCGATCTCAGACAGGACCTTGAATATCTTCTGAGGTACGATGGGACTATCGATCTCGAACATGACGCCCTTCTTCAACCTTACGAAGTTCCTTAATCCTCCCCCGGTGACGTTCACCATGCCTCCGACCGTGCAGGTGTCGAGCAGCTTCAGTATCTTCTTCACATAGATCCTGGTGGGGGTGAGGAGTTCCTCCCCTACGGTGCGCCGAAGTCCTGCCAATTTGTCATCATTCTCGATCTCGTTGTCCTTTAACACCTTCCTCGCCAACGTCAGTCCGTTCGAATGAATTCCGGAGCTCCTAAGTCCTATTATCGCATCTCCCACCTCGATTCTGGAACCATCGACGATGCTGTTCTTCTTCACGAACCCCAGACAGCTGGCCGACAAGTCGACCCCGCGGACCATTTCCGGCAATATCGCGATTTCCCCTCCGACTATGTCGATGTTGGATAGCCTTGCACCTATCTCCAGTCCGATCCCGATCTCCTCGGCGATCCTGTCGTCTGGCCGGTCCATGGCGATGTAGTCTACGAGGGCTATCGGTTCGGCCCCGACGCAAATCGTGTCGTTGACGTTCATCGCAATGCAGTCGATGCCTACGGTGTCCCATTTGTCGAGGGCCTCTGCCACGAGCAGCTTGGTCCCGACGCCATCTGTGCATAGAGTAAGGGCCAAGTCTCCGAAATCGATCATACCGGTGAACTGTCCAATGACGTCCAGCATCTTGCCTCGACCCTTCCTCCGATATCTCAGCTGGTCCACGAGCGCGTCTATCGCTCTGGATTTTCGATTGATATCGACGCCAGCACGAGCGTACGTCCAACCTCTCCGCCTCATCGATCGTCCCGGACTGGTAATCGGCGGGCCCTCTGAAATAACCTCCGTCCGAGCAAACATTTATGCCTTGCGAACAAGGATTGGTGGGCGATGTCGAAACGCTGGCTTGCTGAGCGCAAGAATGACTACTATTACAAGAAGGCGAAGAAGATGGACTATCGGAGCAGGGCCGCCTTCAAGCTCAAGCAGATCGATGATAGATTTCACATTCTTCGCAAAGGGGCCAGGGTCGTCGATCTTGGCGCCGCCCCCGGAGGTTGGCTTCAAGTCGCGCGGGAGGTCGTCGGTCCGAGCGGGAAGGTCGTAGGTCTCGATATGCAATCGATCGAGCCGATTGACGATGTCATTGTGATCAGAGGGGACATACGGGAAGAGGAGACGGTGAACGAGCTCTTTTCCCAGATCGGGGGGAAGGTGGACGTCGTTCTATCGGACATGTCGCCACACATCAGCGGCAGCTATTCGATGGACCATGCGAGATCGGTCGAGCTGTGCCACTACGGCCTGGTTTTTGCATCAAAGGTGTTGAAGAAGCGCGGATGCATGGTCATGAAGATATTCCAGGGGGACCTGATGCAGGATTTCCTTGCAGAGGTGAGGAAGCATTTTGGCGAAGTCCGGCTTCACGGTCCGAAGGCATCTCGGTCATCCAGTTCGGAGATATACATCATCGCGAAAGGATTCCTGGGATAGCCCTTGATCTTGTCGAGCTTCAGGTTAGTGTATCATCATTACTCTTCACCGACAGTTTTTAAGACAGGAGACGCGATGCAGAGGCGATGATCACCTATCTGACCGTGACATTCAGCACCGAGGGGAAGAGGCCGTCCGAAGTC
>JBGOWR010000135.1:0-3540 GCA_041478695.1 Thermoplasmata archaeon
GAACCGATTGTCGTGAGTTATCAATAAAATCGTCATGCCCTGCCTTCTGAGATCTTCCAGGACGGCCCCCAGCTTCTTCTTGCTCCAATAGTCGAGACCTCTCGTCGGTTCATCAAGTACCAGGATTTGTGGCCTTCCAACCAGGATGGTCGCAAGTGCGGTACGCTCTCTTTGACCGCAGCTCAGGTCTCTCGGAAAAGCTTTCCTGAGTCCACTAAGGTCAAGCACGGAGAGTGTCCATTCGATCCGCTCATTCCATTCATTCACATCGATACCAAGATTCGACAGAGTGAACTCAAGCTCTTTCTCAAGGTTCTCTTCGAACAGATAGTCGTTCGGATTCTGACCCATGTATCCGATTTCCTTCGCAATACTCGCCGTGGTGACCGAGGATACCTCCGTTCCGAGCAGCGTGACGCTCCCATCCTGGGGCCTCAGCAAACCGTTCAACTGCTTGATGAGCGTCGACCTACCACTTCCGTTCGCGCCAGTGATCGCCACCAGCTCGCGCTTCTTCAGAACGAGGTCAACACCTCTGAGCAGAGGCGTACGATCATAGGAGAAGTGAATATTCTTTGCAAGGAGAAGGGTTTCTCCATCAAGAGCTGTGTCGCTGACTGCCCTGGGAGGCTCCCCAATAAGGCCGTGCTTCCTCAAAACGTGAACGACCTCATCTTTCGGTCCATCCGCTACCACACGACCATCATCCATCACGATCACGCGGTCAGCATAACGGAGGCATCGCTCCAATCTGTGCTCGACCAGGATGATCCCGACCCCAAACTCCTTGTTGAGCTTGGTGAGGAACTCGAGGAAGAGCGCGGCGTTCTCGGCGTCGAGCTGAGAGGTCGGCTCATCCAGGATTATGTATTTTGGTTTCATAGCGAGCACGGAGCCGAGCGCGACCTTCTGCTTTTCACCTCCAGAGAGCTCGGGAATGAACCGATGGAAGAACTTTCTTAGATCGAAATACTCAGCGTACTGCACCACTCGTTCCTTCATCTCTCGCACGGGGACTCCGAGATTCTCCATACCGAAAACCATCTCATTCTCGACGTTCGTCATGACAAGCTGGTTTTCCGGGTCCTGGAAAACCATTCCTATGACGTCCGCGAACTTCGAAGGAGCCGTCAGTTTGGTGTCCCGTCCATCTACGAGGACCCTTCCCGAGAACTGCCCACCGTAAAAGTTAGGTATTAGGCCATTAAGAGCCCGGCAAAGTGTCGATTTGCCACATCCAGATTTTCCGACGATTAGAACGAACTCCCCCTCCTTTATCTCGGTCGAGAGGTCCTCGATGACGGGTCGATCGGCCCCTGAATAGGTGAACGTCAATCGCTCAACGGATATCACTTTCCACCTCCCGCCAATATCGGAGAGAGCAGGATGACGTACGCTGCCAGAACAAGGAAGTCATCGACGACGTAGTGGAAGCCCGCACCGTTCAGATAGTCAGCGTTCCCGTATCCTAGCACGAAGAGTGATATCCCGAAGACGACTGACAGAACGAACGATGTGATCATCATCTTCTGCCTGCGGTTCAGTCTCGACTCGGAGTAGTTTGTCCTTTTCCCCGCGCCAAAGCCTCGGGCCTCCATCGCTTCCGCGATTGCGATCGACCGGTCCAAGGAGTTGAATAGCAACGGCATCACCACATTCGCCCTCGCTTTCACCTTCTTTAAGAATCCGCCTCGGTCAAACTCAACCCCTCTCGCCCGCATCGAGTCCATGATATTCCTTGAATCTGCGGCTATCGTAGGATACATCCTCGTGGAAAGCGAAAGTGCGGTCGTGGTCTTGTACCCGACTTTCGACATTGTCCTAAGGGCCTCATCTGGGTGGATAGCGAAAGTGAGTATGGCGAACGCGGAGACCGCCAAGAAGAGTCGGAGACACATGCTGATCGAGAAGAGAATGGACTCGCTCGTAATCGCAATCGGTCCGATCATGAAAAGAACATCCCTTCCGCTCGAGAGCAGAACGTTGAATATTACGACGAAGACCGCGACATAGATAGCGTACCTAAGCAAGCTCCATGTCGACCCAAGCGTGTGTGCTGAGATCGAGATCGCCAAAACGAGCACAAAGAGCACAGAGAGGTACAAGATGTCGGAGAGCAGAATTGAGAAAATGAAAACGGCAAGGACGAAGACTATCTTCGACCTTGCATCGAGGAGATGGATTCTGGAAGCAGTGTCTTTGTATGGGAAGAACATGCGCACCTACCATGGCATATCTGCGAACATCCAGGTAACGACGTCCTGATCGTTGAGTGCATAGAGGTTGCACGCCTGGTTTGCGTACTGCCTGTTCACGTCGTATTGCCATCCTCGCCCGGGTACCTCATTGTGTACCTGATCGATCGCCTCGACAAAGGTCCCCATTCCGACATAGTTCTTCGCCACAACCTCAAATCCTCCAATCACCGAACAGGCCTCGAGGAGATCGAGCACCTTCGATTCGGATGTCACATTGCGGAAGACCCATATGGTGCGTCCGTTGTTGGATTGACTCTCATTGGTCCATACGTTCCCGACCTTGGTCCAAATCGTTTTGTCCCCTGGGTTGATATGTCCTCCTGACCCGTTGAAGTCCACAACGAGGGTGGCGGTCCGTTGCTCATTCCCGCCATCCCCCGAGGAGAGACAGCCTGAGACCATGATGGCTGCCACTACCGCCAGGGTGATTGTCAGACAAGCCAAGCCCCCGGTTTTCATCCATTTCACCTAGTCCAGCCTCTTGCCCGCGATCCAGTTTCCTACTGCGCCAATCATCAGGATTGTGAATATCCCGATGAAGACAATGATAAGGAACAGCATATTCCCGCCTCCGACCGGTTCAGGTTCGATCAAAGAGAACGCGTACACAAGGCCGTTGTCCGATGTCACGTAGAGGACATCGTCCGATATTGTCGGAGAGCACATGGAATATTGCTTGGGCTCGAGTGCATAGGACCAGATTATCGCTCCCGATAGATTGACCGCGACCACGCGGCTCTGCTCCTCGAACGTTACTGCATATATCGCATCTTTTCCTACCGAGGGGGATCCTGTGATGTGAGCTCCCAGGCTCGTCCTCCAAATGACTTGCCCGCCCGGTGATATCATCGTCAGACCGTCCTCCGAAGAGACCACGACTCCATTAATGGTCTCAGCCGCAGAGCTCGAGGTTGCATTCACGTCCACTCTCCATAGCTCCTCGCCATCGTATGAGACCGCGACCGCTCCTCCGTCAACGGCGGTCATATTCTCGTAGATCGAATATGTCACTACAATCTCATTCTCGAGAAGCAACGGAGCCGAGCGCACCTTCCCTCCCACTGTCACGTTCCATATCTCACCGGTTCCATCTGCCGCAACAGCGTGCAGCCGTCCCTCCTCCGAGCCGATGTACACTATCCCGTCGCGCGCAGCGGGGGAGGAGAAGTAGATCGAGGATGCGACCTTGGTCGCCCAAAGGAGAGTTCCGTTATCGGCAAACGAGTACAGCTTCCCATCACCGCCTCCGACGATGACCTGATTCCTGTAGAGTATCGGGGAC
>JBGOWR010000059.1:0-5364 GCA_041478695.1 Thermoplasmata archaeon
CATATGCCGGAGTCTCCATGCTCAAGCGGCTACATGTTGAGAGCCCCAACCGAAGAGGTCATACGACGACGGCAGGAACGATCGGACTGGCATCAGTGGGTCCTGAGGTCTTGATATCCATTCCACCAGCGATCAGGCACGAAGTCGGAGCGGACGCTCTGGCAATGATAATAAAATCGGGGCTCCTGGAAAAGAAGGAAACATGCATGGTCACCGACTATGGCACTAATGCCGAGATGGGCCTCTATCATGAAGGAGAGCTGTACAGCGGCAGTTCCGCTGCTGGACCTGCAATGGAAGGTCAGCATATATCTTTTGGAATGCTGGCCGCGCCTCATGCTATATCGGATCTGAATCTCGCGGAGGACGGATACTGGGTAAACGATGTCCTTGACGAGAGATTGGGCCCCCGTCATAGCGCGTCAGTTGACCCAACGACCGGAAAGACAAGAAAGCTAGATGGGCTAAAGGCGCGGGGGATCACCGGTACCGGAGTGGTTGCGGTAGTGGCGCTAGGCATCGAATCGGGTCTCATCAAGCTTCCGAATATCGCCACCCCAGACAAGACCATCCATCTCCAGGATGGTATCGTCTTCAACGGAACGGATCTGAAAGAAGCCGGAAAGGCCATGGGCGCGATCAGGGCGGGTCACAAGACGCTCATCGAGGAGATTGGGATAGATGACACTGAGGTGAAGACGATGTACTTGGCAGGTGCGTCAGGTACTTATGTCGATCCACTGAAGGCGCAAACGTGCGGGCTCGTACCGAGAGTCGTCGATAGGACGGTCCAGATAGGGAACACCTCGTTGATGATGGCGTACGATCTTCTTGTCGATCCTGGCGTCCTCGACACGATGCAGAGCGTCGCGGATTCCATCGCTTCTAAGCACATCATGTTCGCCACATCGAAGATATTCGAGGAACTTTACGTCAATGAGGTCGCCTACTGGCTCGAAGGAATGCCGCTGGAGACATACAATGAGTTCATCAAGGCCTATGGTCTGAAACCAATGCCCGACATCATCAGGCCGAAGGAGACGCTGAGGATAGTCGACAGGGACATTCCCAATGTAGGTTCCAAAGGACTCAAGACATTGGAGAATGTCGGAGTCTATCTGATCGGAGAGTTCAATGGGTGCACGGGGTGCAAGAAATGCGAACTGGAGTGCCCAGAGAAGGCCCTTAAGGTCGAACGGGTCGGAAAGAAGGATTTCAAGATAACCGTAGCGACGGAGTACTGCCTTGGAACGGCCTGCAAGAGCTGCGAACAGGTATGCCCCCAGGAGTCATTTCGATTCAACGAACTGAAAGTAGTCAAACGTGAGGATGTGAGTGGTAAGTGCGAATAATCTCAGTCGTGGACAACATATCTTCGCCCCCATATTCACCTTCGGGGCTGGTCAAGATGCTCGACAGTCCAGAAAGACATTTCCTGTCTGAACACGGTTTCTCTCTCCTGATAGAAAATGAAAAGGGTGAGAGGGTCTTGATCGACGCCGGTGCTTCCGAGCAGGTATTGATGCACAACTTGGGACTGCTGGATCTCAAACCCGAGAGCATCAGTGCGGTCTTCATTTCTCACGGCCACTACGATCACGTCGGCGGGCTCGTCTCATTGATAAAAGCAGGCGTGCCGATTTTCGCACATCCAAGAACGTTCGGGGGGAAGCGGTACATCCTCCAAGGAACGAAGAGAACGGACCTTTCCGTTCCCATACAGGTTGTCGAGGCGCTGAAGGACGCGAAACTGAACCTTTCCGCGTCAAGCATCGAGCTCGCTGAGGGCATCAAGACATCAGGCGAGGTACCTCGTCAGACCCCTTTCGAAGGGCCGGGCACCTTCATCAGGGAAGAGGACGACAAGGTCGTGGAGGACAACAACATCGACGATCAGGCTGTCTATGTCTCTACAAAAAAGGGACTCATCGTCATTGCTGGATGCGGTCATGCGGGCATCGTGAATATCGTTCAGCAAGCCAAGAAATCCACTGGAACAAAGGTGTTCATGGCAATGGGAGGGTTCCACCTCTACAGTGGTGACACCGACAGACTGCTGAAGACGATGGACTATCTGAAGAATCTTGGGGTGGATCACATCGCCCCGATGCACTGCACCGGATTCGAAGCGATGAAACTACTCTCAGATAGATTCGTCGGCTTCGAGCTGATGTCCGTCGGCTGCGAGATAAGTATCCAGTGATGTGTCGTAGATGTGCTCAAACGTTCTTCTATGACTTCTTTTTACTATTCCAAGACTGATTGCTTCACAAGCTCGTCCGCGAATGCTGCGGTGAGGAAGACGCGTCTTGCATACTCGATCGGCCCGTACATGACAAAATCCGCTCCTGCCATGATCGGAATGGCGGCTGACGATGTGTCGACGTATCTGAAAAGCTGTTTGTCCTTCTCCCTGGCCCTGATAGCTGGTGGCCAAGATTCCACTGCGTTGTGGAGAGCACATCCAGATGGATACCCCCACTTCGCCTTAGCCACGATAAGTGCCTTCAGGGCGGAACCCGCCATCTGTTCGACCGACATCACAGCGAGGTCGATCAGGGGCTTCTCGATCCCGTGTCTCATAGCCATATCGATAAGACCTTCCTTGAATATCCCTCCGCCGTCATCTAGAATGTAGATCTTGCCCTTGACCCCGAAGTCCTTTGGATTGAATGCAAGAAGCACTGCGGATTTGATCTTCGAATCATGAAGCTTCGCGAGTTCCTCAGGGGATGTGCCTGCATTGAGAGAGTTGTAGACGATCCTGCCCCCCAATCCTAATTCCTCTGCCGCCACAGCGCCAGAGATCCTGACGTCAGGACTAGGCGAGTCGATGAAGAGCGGCAGATCGGAAAGTTCTGCGACCTTCTCAAGGTATGAAGCCATGGCCTCCTTTGTCTCAGCGTAGATCATCAGCGAAGCCGGACTACTAGTCTCAATCATCGCATCATGGAGATCATCGAGAACCCTTCTGAGCGATTCCTTCTTGACCCCTCCCTTCAACCTGTCCTCCACAATACTATGACCCGGATAGAATAAGGATCCGACGAGAACCGTTCTCCTCTCACCTGGCTGGCCCCCGTACGATACTCCCCCCAATCTGTAAACGTGCTGGATGTTCTGGAACTTGAACATCTTGTCATCCTCCCGATAAGTACGTCTTGATTCTCATCGCAAGCTCTACCGATGGTACCTCCACGATTTCCGAGTCGATCGGATCGAGGACTATTGAGAATGTATTGGAAACAACGACCAGAGACGCCGATGTGGAGAGCCTCTGGCTAGGCATCCTGAGCATTTGGGAAGCGAACCTGTCGGATGCTTTGTTCAGCTCCTTGCCGATCATTCCACCTTCTCCCATGATAGCACCTGTTCTCACAATGATCGGATCACCATCGAATCGTCCAGGATCCCTATTCAGACAGTCTCTCACCGCATCAATGAGCTCCTCGGACCTTACCTCATCAAATTGGTAGGCGGGATCATAGGCTACGATCTCATCCACATTCTTCGGATGGAGCAGGTCTATGATCTCTACCTGAGCGAGTAGTCGATCGACCGCTTCACGGGGGATATTGCAGAGATATGGAATTGCTGATCTCGCTCCCTTGATGCGCATGTTTTCGTCCACGCCGTTCTTACCAACGTTCAGAATCGCATCTCCGGGATAGTGACCGAACTCGTCCTTTCCGCAGACAATGAGGAACCGTATTCTGGGATTGCTTATTATGTTGACGATAATCTTCTCAATCCCTATGTTCTCCGTCTTGACGGTACCCTTGATTGAATAGAGTTCCGAAGGGATATGCACAACTCCCCTCCCAACGACTGCAATTGCAATCGGAGAATCCACGGAACCGACTTCCCGGTCCCCGGGCGCTATCGGCCAGTCATCGACAGCGTGTGCCTGATTCATATCATTGGAACGGCTATGGCACCTTAAAAGGATTTTCGACCGCGGAGTCTGCGACCGATTATCGGTGTTCGAGGTTCTAGTTCTTGACATCTAGATCATGATTCGTACACGAAAGAGAGAATCAACATCTCTCTCGCCTACTTTAAATGCCGCAAGACCTCTGACATTGATCCAGAGGAAATGCTTGTCGGGATTCCGAGGGTCAGATTGAGAGCGGTGGTAGCAGTCTTGGAGAAGATCGTGGCGGGACCGATTCCGAGGTCTCGAACGAAGCAATATCATGTTGAAGAAGCATTTATCGCAAATCAAGTCGCCGACGACAACAACTTATATCTCTCCGGGCAATAATTGGAACGTATTAGCAAATAGGAGGCCGATCGCCTCCTTGAAAGAAACATTGTTGCGCAGGAGGGGTTGAATGGACCAAATCGATTTCAAGATTCTGAAGAGACTCCGAGCAAATGCCAGGGAGAGCTTCGGGAACATCGCGAAGGACCTTCAGATATCGAAGGCGACCGTAAGTCGCAGGATATCGAAGTTGGAGTCAGAAGGATATATTGATGGTTACACCGCTGTTACCGTCCCTTCCAAGATCGGGTTGATGAGAGCCTTGATCAGTCTTGAGGTCGTGGGCTCTGCAATAGGTTCGATCATAGACGAGTTGAAGAAGTTCGAGGAGATCGAGTCCACGTACAAGGTGTTCGGCGACCACAGCCTAGTGTGCGAGGTGTACACCAAGAGCGTGGACAACCTCTACCAGCTCATCCAGGGGAGAATCTTGGGAATCCCGAACATCAGCAATGTCGAGGTGGACATTCTGATCGAACGCATCGTTCTCAACCCGGATGCTGATCTGAATATGATCGCGCCTCAGACGACCTGAGATCGATTGTGGTCACCTTGTCAATAATGAATGATCATGCCGGGTGAGATCAAGGGTCAGGCGAAGGAGTATAGAACATCTTTATTAGTAGTGTTGAGCATCGACGATTCGTGATGCTAGGCCCAGCTCCGAAGAAGTACACGAAGGACGGACACAGGATAATGGACCCAGCCTCCACTCTGAGGAAGGTTGAGCCGCTTTGCAGAGTGGCCGGGATCACAAGGGTTGCCGACATAACCGGTCTCGACAGGGTCGGCATTCCTGTCTTTTCTAGCATAAGACCAGAGGCAGAGATCGGATCGATTACCGTATACAATGGAAAGGGAGCAACAAAAGATCAGGCGAAAGTATCCGCAATCATGGAAGGTCTTGAGCGATACTGCGCAGAAGTCAGGGGCATGCGGATGCTGCGCGATTCCGTCGAGAACGTCTTGGCATCGACCTTCGCCGTCGACCCGAGGAGCCTGATTCTACCTAGAAGGACGGAATTTCATTTGATGTATCAACCGATCGCATGGATCGGGGGAGTGGATCTTGTCGAAATGGAGGAGATACTCGTTCCAGC
>JBGOWR010000160.1:0-3017 GCA_041478695.1 Thermoplasmata archaeon
AAAGGAATCGAAAGTGTTATTACCCAGTTCCACGTAGCTCGTCCTGCCCTTGGAAATCGGAAGATGATCCGTGATTCTTCCTCAACTCTGGGGGCAACAGTGCATCGATATAATGGGTCGCTCCAGGAACAGCGACGTGACGTCGGGTTATGACTGGAGACCAACCCCGATGCACGACAAAAAACCCCCAGCCTGGGTCAGTGTGGGGAGGTGGGTACGCCCTTCCATGAACCAATCTGTTATGGCTGGGGGACACTTTTCCCAGAGCTCTCAATCCCCTTAACGAGAATTGATTTCCTAAGACCTCAGGCCGGAGATAGACGATGAAGGTTCACCCGAGATAGATCGGTCCAAGCCTCTTAGTGTAGGTCCACAGACTGTCGGTATGGGCCTCCTCTCTCGCACGTATGTACTGCTCGATCTGAGCGTCCATATCATCTGCAAGACTGACAACGAGTGCCTCTGGGAATTGAGGTTTCTTGGGAGATCCATGTTCTGGTTTCCCGTGATGGCTCAGAATCATGTGTGCGATCTTCAGCTTGAGGTTATCAGGAAAACCCGGGACACCCTCGCACGATCTTATGGCCATTTCAGCTCCAGCGACAAGATGACCTCTCAACATGCCATCTACCGATTCGTCGATGTTCGTGGAAACGGAGTACTCCACCACCTTCCCGATATCGTGAAGAAGAGCCCCGGTAAGCAGGAGATCCTTGTCAAGCTTTGGATAGATACTTGAAAGGCAGTCACAAATATACGCAACATTCAACGTGTGTTCGAGCAATCCACCGATCCAGTTCGCATGGATCGATATCGAAGCAGGAGCCTGCTTGAACTTCTCGACGAACTCGGGGTCGGAGTAGAATGAGTGGAGCAATCGAAGGAGATATTGATCCTCGACCTTGTCTACATAGCAATTCAGCTGAGTCATCATCCAATCGACATCCTTCTCGCTGCTGGCGACAAAATCCTCGTACTCATATTCCTGCGGGGTGACAGGTCGAACGAACCCTCCGCTTCCGAGGTTCACTGAGATCTCTGTGATATCCTTGTAGATTCCCGCCTGCCCTTTTATTCGAACTACATCACCAGCTTTGAAAGACTCATATTCCTTGCGAACCGCTGTCTCATCGGAAGTACCCCAAAACTTCACATTGATCGCTCCTGTGCGATCGGCGACTCTGACCTCGAACATCAGTCCGCCCGCATACTTTTTGGGTGGTTTCTTATATTTTACCGAGAAAACGTCCTCTACCTCGTCGCCCGGCTCAATGTTTTTCACGAACTGGATCTTGCCTGACACGGTCATCTCCCCCAGATTATTATGAATGAACGCCTTGATACTACTATCGCATCGCCTGTCACAGTTCGAATGTTGCATGGGTGCAGGCTACGTTCCCGCAATCTTCCCCGTGGCTACCTTCTTCAACCAATCCTCTGCTATCCTCCAATTGGGGTACATCCTCTCCCTGACCCTGAAATCCCGATCGTGACCGGAAGCAAGAGATGCCAATCCCGATTCCAGGTGAAGAATCTCGTGATAGAGCACATACTCCGCGACGAAGTCAGGTATCGAAGGAGTGTCGAGAACTGAACTGATCCCGATCACTCTCATGATGACGCTGCAGTATCCGACCCTGTGCACATTTCGACTGATGGTCCAACTTAGCACCGCATCGGAGGAATCTTGAATCAAACCCTTGTCCTTTAGATTCGCATGAATTTCCTTTAGGTTGAGAAATCGACCTGCAGGGGAGAGGGACAGATTCCTGCTTCTCTCGAGGTAGAGTGAGCGATTCATCGAGATGAACTCCTTGGATTGCAGCCAGGACCTCAATCTCTCTGTGTACACCTCCTTTCGTCCTTTATTGGAGATCCGTGAGAAAAGGCATCTTGAGAAGTCCTCAAGGACGCCTGCATCAGCATGTTGGAGGTAGTCAGATATCTTGAACTCTACCTTACCTCCATTGCGGCACCATGTGCTCTTGAATTCCTTGAACGGATAGAACCTTGCGCGAACATCGTCGCAACCATGTTCCCTGCCTATCAGATGAAACATGTCATCGACAATCGAATCTCTTGCGGATTTCAATCGAACACCTCAGTGCGAAACATCGACATGAAACCTCCGTCAGTCTCGCCGACAACTTGAGCGCTTCATGCCCGTATAGCCAGTTGGTTTACAGGCATAGTACAGGATATGAGTTTCAATTGGACATCGGACTCTCGTCTGATGCGGAACAAGAATCGTTGTCCAGTATGACGTCATTGACTCCTCTGCTCAATAAAATCATATACTCTGGAAAACAATCGTCCCTCGGGATGGGCAGCTTATCCAGGGACAAGAGGGACGTTCACCTCATTACCCGAGGAAATGTCGACGGGATTGTTTCTGCAGCGATCTTTCTCGACATATTCCCGGCGGCTCGCGTTTCGTTCGTCACATCGCCGACTGCGGGGACCAAGGTCTTCTCCAAAGATGAATATTCAAGCAAGATCTTCCTCGTAGACCTCGCGATCGTGCCGGAGCTGGCCAGATTGATGGAGGAGAGGAGAAGTTCCCAGGAGATACATGTAATAGATCATCATCAGCCGTCATCTCTACCCAAGACCATTGAAGATCTATGTCTCATAAGGTCGGGCATGAGCGCGGCGGGAGCGATGCACAGACATTTCGTGACGAAAGGCCACATGAAGAAGGTTGTTGCCATTGCGGACCTAATGGAGTTCTGCGACACGGAGCTGCTTCGGGAGCAAGCTGAAATCCACGGACTCTGGCGTCTTGAAGAGGAGGCCAAGATTCTCGACTATTCATGGAGGTTCAACATAGAAGATGACATCTTCCGACTCCATGCGAGCACCCACTTGGCCAGAGGATGTTGGCCGTCCGAAGTCGGTCTTATCAAGCGCAGGTATCTCCAAGTGCTTAACGAGAAACGCTGGCCAAGAGCCCTCGCTAGAGTTGAGAATGGTGTCAGGATCGACGGCCCCGTGTGCATACTTGAGTTCAAGGAGAA
>JBGOWR010000099.1:0-4128 GCA_041478695.1 Thermoplasmata archaeon
CACGAGGCTGCGTCTTGAGTGGATATCCGCTTCCGAAGGCTCCAAGTTCGCCGAGACGATGAAGGATTTCATTGAGCATCTGAAGGGGTTGGGACCGAATCCATTGAGGGAGGCTTCTGGATGAGCGAGATCAAGAAGCTCATAGACGATACGGGTGCCTTCGACTGCGTGGAGTGCGGCAAATGCACAAGCGTATGTCCTGTGGCCAAGATAGACCCCAACTTCGCGCCAAGGTTGATCGTCGTAAAGGCCCTCGAAGGAGTCGACACGAATCTGGCCCAGGAGAAAGAGATGTGGTCCTGCATCACCTGCGAGATATGCAACAAGATGTGCCCCTATAAGGTGGACTTCACCGGGTTCATTCAGGGTCTTAGGTCCCAAGCTCATGATGTCGGGAATCTTCCCGTTCTCTCACAGGCCGGTGCGGTGCAGACCATGCAGCGGATCATGGCTAGAGGGTCGAAGCAGAATCGACTCAGCTGGCTAACCCCAGATCTCCGAGTAAAGGAAAAAGGCGATGTCTTCTTCTTCACTGGATGTGCAGTTCAGTTGGGAACAATCTACTACGACAGAGCTGTGGAGCTTCGGCACACGCCGGCGAGCATAGTCAAGATCCTGAACAGTGCTGGGGTCGAACCCGTTGTCAGCAATGACGAGGTCTGCTGCGGACATGATCTCATCTGGACTGGAGATGAGGACCTGTTCACCAAGCTAATGGACAGGAACGTCGAGACCATCAAACGTTCTGGTGCTAAGACGGTTGTCTTCTCCTGCCCAGAATGCATGCGGACCTTCGAAGTAGATTATCAAGACTTTCTGGGCGATTTCGATTTCGAGCTCAAGCACATATCGGAGTACATCATGGAACTTGTCGACGAGGGCAAGATACACTTTAAGAAGGGAGATTCGAAGGTCACCTATCACGATTCATGTCGACTGGGAAGACATCTTGGCATATACGATCCTCCTCGGGAACTGCTCAATGAAATCGGGTTGGAATTGGTCGAGATGCCGAATTCGAGAGAGAAGTCCGCTTGCTGTGGGGTCAACGCTTTCGCGAACTGCAGCGAGACATCGAGGAAGTTGCAGCACGATCGGATTGTCGAGGCCATTGGGACTGGTGCTCAAGCGATGCTGACATTCTGTCCGAAATGCGTGGTGCACTTCAATTGCCTGTTGAACAGTCCTAAATCGATGATCGAGAATGAAAAGCTGAAAATAGTGGTTAGGGAATTCGGGAATGCAATTGCGGAACGCCTGCAGGAAGGTGTTTGATCTGGCAGATATCCGACCCGATAGTCCCGACAAGCGCTACTTGATGGTGGAGCTCTCATGCGCAGATAGGAAATGCAATCCATGCACGTACCCAAACTGTCAACGATATGCGCGTGAGAGAGTCAAAAAACCCGTCGTCTCAAGTCGCATGTTCGAAGTGAGCAAGCCCATCGTGAAGCAGGACCAGTTCCGCCAGCGATATGTACTTCTCGAATTGTCATGTTCGGAGAGGAAGTGCAATCCATGCACATATCCCAACTGCCAGAGGAATAGGAGAGAACTCGCGAAGAAGAAGCCGTTCAAAGTAAAGGTCTCTGAGCTTTCCGGGGATACGGATCTTAAGAACTTGCTCGGAGAACGAACTTGAGTGTCTAGACAGGAAGCCTCGCCCATCGAATATGATGCCCCGAGGCAGAAACATCGGAGAATCAGGAAAGAAATCGCTGGTGTTGAGAACCCAGCAAAAGGATTAAGGAGCGGATTATAATTCGGACGAGAAGGAGAGGAATACAATGGAACGATCTGTACTAGTTGTCGGAAGTGGTGTCGCTGGCATTCAAGCGTCATTAGATCTCGCGGACAAAGGGGTCATTGTCCATCTAGTGGAAAAGGATCCGAGCATTGGAGGTCGGATGGCTCAGTTGGACAAGACTTTCCCCACGAACGACTGTTCCATTTGCATTCTAGCGCCGAAGATGGCGGACTGCTATGGCCATCCCAACATAAACGTTCTCACTTACTCTGAGCTCATCGGGCTCGACGGTCACAAGGGACACTTCAAGGCCAAGGTGTTGAAGAAGGCGAGGTACGTCGACGAATCGAAATGCACGGGTTGCGGGGAGTGCCTGGCGAAATGTCCGACCAAGGGAATCCCAAGCGAATTTGATATGGGGCTTTCCACGCGCCGTGCAATTTACATGCCATTTCTGCAGGCCGTTCCGAGGGTCGCGACGATCGATCGTGAGCACTGCAAACACCTGACCGAGGGGAAATGCGGAGTATGCAAGAAGGTCTGCAAGCGAGAGGCCATTGACTATGAGATGAAGGATGCCGTTTTGGAGTTCGAAGTCGGTGCAGTGATAGTCGCCACGGGGTACGACGTCTGGAATCCAACGGTCGCCAGCGAGTACGGCTATGGCAGATTTCCGAACGTCTTCACTGCGATGGAGTATGAGCGCATCATAAACGCCGCAGGACCGACCGGTGGTCACATAATAAGGAGGTCCGACGGGGGAGAGCCAAGAACCATCGCATTCATCCAGTGCGTAGGATCCAGGAACGTACAGCTCAACCATCCGTACTGTTGCGCTGTCTGCTGCATGCACTCGACCAAGGAAGCGATGCTTGCAAAGGAGCACAAGGACGACGTGAAGACCACAATCTTCTACAAGGACATGAGGGCCTGCTCAAAAGGCTTTTACGAGTACGTGGTCAGGGCACAGCGTGACTACGGCGTGGAGTATGTCAATTCGGACGGCACAGTCCAGGAAGAGACAGAGGATCACAACCCTGTCGTGTCATTCGATGTGGGGGGAAGGTCCGTCAGAAAGGAGTTCGACATGGTGGTCCTCGCTACTTCGTTGGTTCCGAGACCAACCACCGCGCAGCTCTCGAAGGTGCTGGGCGTGCAGCTAGACGAGTTCGGGTTCATCAAATCGAAGGATCGTATCTTTTCCCCTGTAGAAACGAACGTTCCAGGCATATATGTTGCAGGATATTGTGGCGGACCTGCAGACATCCCTGAATCGGTCGCACAGGGATCCGCTGCGGCAGCGAAGGCGGCCGAGACTCTTGTCGAAGCGAGGATGATTGCATGAAGGAAGATATTAGAATCGGGATCTTCGTCTGTCACTGCGGGACGAACATCGGTGGCTTCGTTGACGTCCCCTCCGTCGTGGAATATTCAAGAACGCTCCCTGGCGTCATCTACGCAACAGGCAATCTCTACACATGCGCTGAGGATGGGCTTACCTCGATACGTGACGCAATCAAGGAGCACCACCTCAACAGAGTTATTGTAGCATCATGCACTCCGAGAACCCACGCTCCGCTTTTCCAGGGCGTGTGCGAGGAGGCGGGCCTCAACAAGTATCTTTTCACATTCGTGAACATAAGGGAGCATTGCTCCTGGGTCCATATGAAGGAAGGGCCGAAGGCTACGGAGAAGGCGAAGGACCTTGTCAGAATGGGAGTTGCCAGGGCTCAGCTGCTTGAGCCGAAGGAAGAGGCCCGTATCGAGGTGGAACCGAAGGCACTTGTCATCGGTGGCGGCATCTCAGGGATGGTGGCGGCAACATCTCTTGCGAATCACGGATTCCCTGTCTATCTAGTTGAAAAGGAAGCCGATCTTGGAGGATTCGTAAGGAATCTGAACAATCTGTACCTCGGAGGCAAGGACGCGACCGAGATGCTCAAGCCAATCGTGGACAAGGTGACCTCAAACAGGAATATCATCAAGTGTTTGAAGTCCAAAGTTGCCGGGGTCGATGGATTCATTGGCAACTACCAGATTACGCTGGACGTCAACGGAGAAGAGGTCAAAGACAAGGTCGGCGTGATCGTTTTGGCCACTGGAGCCGACGAATATGTCCCGGAGGGGCTTTTCGGGTATGATCTGTATGAGAATGTGGTGACTCTAACAGAGTTCGAGATTCTCTGCAAAACGAAGGCCCTGCCTAAGATTGGCAGCATCGCTTTCATACAGTGCGTGGGCTCAAGGGGACATGTGAAATCCTACTGCTCCCGCATATGCTGCAATGTCGCGATAAAGAACGCTCTGAACATCGCAGAAAATTACCAGAACATACTCGGAAAGGACGAGAACGGTGCAATCGTGGAGAAGGTCGGACTTGA
>JBGOWR010000176.1:0-2842 GCA_041478695.1 Thermoplasmata archaeon
AAATCGACCCATACCCTTCTCAGATGATCAACATGATACGAGAGAGAGGGGCTAGCGTCAACATGATCACAGTGATAGGGGATGATTTTCCAGAGATCACGAGAGCGCTCACCTCCGCAGGGGAATCGAAAGTCGATCTCCTGATAATCACTGGAGGGTTGGGACCCACGCTCGACGACATCACCCGAAGCGCCGTCGCCGAATATCTTGGCGTCGAGCTAGAGGTCAGGAATGACGCCGTGGAATGGCTCGTTGAGGCGGTGGAGAGGATGTACGGCAAGAAGCCAGTGCTGACGAACGAGGCGCTCAGGATGGCCACGATGCCGAAGGGTGCGATAGCTTTGAAGAACATCACCGGCGCTGCGTGCGGCATCGAGGCGAAGCAGGGGGATATGACCATTTTCTGTCTGCCCGGGTTCCCGAAGGAGATGCTCCCAATGTTCCGGGAATACATACTCCCACGGATCGAGAGCGATAACATCCACCAGAAAGAGGTCAGAGCGTGGCTGGGCGAGACCACTATGGAACCGCTCTTTCAAAGGATCATCAAGGAGCATCGAGTAAGGATCGCATCCTTGCCTGATGAGAACTGGCGCGAGAAGGGCAATAGGATCATCATCAAGGGGCAGAAGGAAGAGGTCGAGAAGGCCGCAGAGGAACTTCAGAAACTGCTGGCCGAGTCTAAAGACCAGTTCATGGATGACTGACCGCTCTCAGCCTTCTTTCTGACGCCATGCAGGCAATATCAGCAGCTCCCCTTCGAACGGGAACACCCTGACGCTCTCACTTGTCTTCTTAGAAGGCTTGGCCTTCTTGATCTCCACTGGCTTGAAGTTCCTGGGATCGAGGACCTGGACCTCTTTTTCGTTCTCGGTCAGAACGACCGCCTCCAGCGCGTCCTTCATGTTCCCGACGACTTGGACCGACCTCAGGTCCGCGTTGTCAATGTTCATCGATTCGTGAGTCAACAGGTCGATCAATCTCGTTCCCCTGGACCCGATCCCTCCAATAAGATACGGACGGTCCTTCTGGACGATGATGTCTCCCATCGTGTAGGAGGGAAGCCTTACAAGATACGTGACCCTGTAGATCTCCTGGCCGTCCTTCTGTCCAAGGAGGCTCGAGGACTCTTTGACCTCAGCACCGTGAATGTCTGCTAGGTCCTTCGAGAGCGATCTGCCCAGAGAAGTCGACGACAGATAGACGTCGAAACCTCCGGCTGTCTCCTCGACCTTCGATATGAAAGTGTCCCGGCTCGATCTTGAGAGGTGGTCCACCTTCGACTCGATCTCTTCAAGGATAAGGTCCTTCTCCTCATCGGGGAACTTCCTGCCCCTGGTTCGGACCTGGATTATCGACTCATAGTACGACCCTTGGATCTTGCTGCACCTCGGACAGACCCCTCCCTTCAGGCGGACGACCGTATCCAAGTGCTCGTCGACCATGAGGTCGAGGTACTTCACCTTCACATCGATCTCGACGAGGAAGTTCTTGCTATCTTGCTGGGATACGTCGGTCTCGACCTTCTCGACCCTCGTCCCTTTCCTTGAAGTGATCGATTTGACGGCCGCTTCTCGAACGGCTTCCTCGACCGAGTTGAATTTGTACCATCTTCGCTCGATCAGAAATTCGTCGCAGTGCGCGCACCGTGGCAGGTCTACATGCTCTGGCAGGACGGTGAGCTTGTTGTTCTCGACAAAACAGACCGCGCAAAGACTATCGTATGTGGGACCGTCCCGACCACATCGCACACAGAACATCCTAGATTTTCACCATCTGGGCGTGAGGCACGCCAGCTATCGTCAGTACACAATCTTCGTTGATATAGTTATGCTTGGCCGCTATGCCGACGGTCCTCTTTCCTACAAGGTTCGCGATCGTGGCCAGGGACAATCTATTGAGCAACTTCTCCTCGTCGACGTCCTCACCTTCATAGAAGCAGGAGGACACCTCCAGCCGCAGGTCGCCATCCCTGAGGACCTTCCCTATGAGGTCCTTGTCGCACGCCGCGACGACTATCTCCCTCCCATGCTTGTGCACCCTGGCCGTGATCAACTCAACCCTCCGATGAGAGCTTGAAGTATCCAGCGAATGGGGAATAGATCTCGCCGGAATCGGTCAGACGTCTCAGTAGGATGAGCGTTCTGTCTTCTGGTATTCCTTCCACCTCAGCGCTCTGAAGTAGCATCTCTTGAGACACGCCTTTCTTCGGGTCCGCAAGGTTCGATATCAGGGTCCTCAGTACCGATATCTGTTCACGTTGTGACTTGCTGGTCCCGGTGGATATTATGTCGATGTCGAACCTGCCAGCCTCCCTGGCGATCTTGCTAAGATAGTACTCGACGATCCGGACGGCTCGGTCCGCGTCCTCTGGCGTCACGAGACCGCTCAAGCGGGCCCTTGCGCTAGCCTCCGACAGCCGCACGAACGCTTCAAGCTGCCTTGCGGTGATAGGGACGGAGGACCCCTCCGCCTCGCCCTGCTTCCTAATCTGCAGATAGTAGTCGTGGATGATCTTCATGGCCGCGTCCGTTAGAACCGGCGTGAACCGCTTCGAATAGGCGACGTACTTGCGTATGAAGTCCCTGGGGAATACTGGAGCTAGCTCCTTGCTATCCTCCATGATCCTGTCGACCGGTATGTCCTTCAGTACTTCCGGGTCTATGTGTTTCCTTAACTGCCCCCTCCTGTGCGCCTTGAGTATATGGTCGGTGATCCTTGCATCCAGCTCCGCATCGGGCTTGTCCGTCATAGCGAAGATCAGGTCGAATCGCGACAGCAACGCAGGAGGGAGATCGATCTGGTCGGCGATGAGCTGGTGCTCCTCGAACCTGCCATACTT
>JBGOWR010000097.1:0-4155 GCA_041478695.1 Thermoplasmata archaeon
AAGTCTTATCTGCCCAGGAAATGGGAAATGTTCGGGAACGTCCTGGTCCTTCGAATACCTGCCGAATTGAAGGACGTTGAAAGCGAGATCGCAGGCAAGTACGCGGAGGTCCTAGGGGCCAAGACCGTATGTGAAGAGGCGGGCATAATCACCGGAGACCACCGGTCTCCGAACTTGCGGGTCCTCTATGGCAGTGATACTGAGACGACTCATTTGGAGAATGGGATATACTATAAGTTCGATGTCGCCAAGATAATGTTCTCATCGGGGAACGTCAATGAGCGAAGAAGGATGGGGGAACTTGATTGCAGGGGACAAACGGTCGTCGACATGTTTGCCGGAATCGGATATTTCACTTTGCCTATCGCTGTCCGCGCTGGAGCCAGAAGGGTAATTGCATGCGAAATCAATCCGCTAGCCCACAGGTATCTCCAAGAGAACATTGAGATCAATCGCGCTGAAGGCACAGTGGTTCCCTTCCTAGGGGACAACCGTGACCTTCCGGGAGAACGATTTGCTGACAGGATCGTAATGGGATATGTTGGCACGACGGAAAAGTTCCTCGACGATGCCGTCAGAATGGCTCGTCCTGGGTGTGTGATCCACTATCATGAGACATGTCCGATCAACCTGCTTCCCGACCGACCGTTGGCTAGAGTGGCCAGGGCGGCGGCCGGAAGAAAGCATGAGACGATCGGAATAAGGGAAGTGAAGTCATACGCTCCCTCGACATCTCATGTGGTCGTAGAATTCAGGATCCTTGATTGATCTTGCCTATTTCTTCCTCTCGATACGTTCAATGGAGCCACTTGCTTGTATCAGCAGTTGCAGGGATTCGTGATACTCCTCACCTTCGCTCTGTAAGAACTTTGAAACGAAGGTTGAAAGATAGGATCCGAAATCCATCTCCTCCTTGGTGAACTGCCACGATTTCCCTTCTGATTCTCCGACCGCAACCAAGAACCCATACGATATCGCTCGGAGTCTGTGCTCCCTTTGTCTCTCTTTGTCGATCAGTCTAGCGACAGAGCTTCTCCCTTCAGTCTTGTAGAGTCTTGCCAATCTGTCAGCCAATCTGCCAACTTCCCCCAGTCTAGTGTATTCCGGAAGTGATGAGTGGATTCCCCTCGCTGCCTCCAGTCTCCTGGCTTCTTGGATGAGCTGTGATGGGCTGAGCCCGGAGTTCTCTCGAAGGAGACTCGAGACCACAGGTGGTGAAGCGATCACAGACAGCATCTCCTCTCCGTGTTCTTCCCATAGATCAGCTATGATCTTTCCCGCTTGATCGGATGCCGAGACTATCGAAAATCTGGAAGAGGATAGCAATTTCGAAAGAACGGTCTTCTCTGTCTCGCTCCCCCGGATCTGCTCGACAAACGCGGTTCTGTCGCTCCCATAGCACTTGCTTCCGGCCACGAATATCTCCTCTCCAGAGCCCTTGAGATCGACCAACTTCTCCTTTACAAATCTATCCACGAAAGTCGTATCATTAATGTTGCCCTCGAAATACTCGGTTCTGAGGTTGGAGCTCAACTGATGGGAATCCTTTATGTGACACTTCGAGCACTTTGACTTACATTCGAGGTCGTACTTCACTTCGACTTCGAAGTCGTCAGTGGGATCTCTGGCCGCTATCCTGCTCGCGAGATGATGGACCAGATTCCCGTCCGATAGGCAATCCTGACATGCCAAAATAACGATATCTGGCGATTTCCAGATGATCCTCAGTGCGACTCTGGGGTCTGGGTGAGGACAGTTGTAGAGGCGATCGAATCTGTAAGGGGAGGTGTCAATCATCTCTCTGACGTAGCTCTCAGGCGCACTCGGACCTTCGGAGGAGCAAGAGAATCTCTCCGTAGATGAATACAGATGAAGGTCTCTTTTCTCCGCAATGTCCCAGAATGCTAACAATCTAAGATCCGGATCATCGAAGTATTCGACGCCTATGAGCTTCTCTTTGTCGACCTTTCCTCGAACAGCATAGGAGACATCCCCAATTGGAAGTTTCATCACACCGAGGTATGGGATTTTGCCAGCCGCGGAAAGCGATATCGTCGCCGCGTATGCCCTGACAAGTTGGTCTCCCCAATTTGCCAGGGAGAGCAGCTTCTCCGGATCGTCTTTGAACCTCCGTACCCCTTCCATCTTGCTCAAAAGGCTCTCAAAATCGCATTTCCTGCATGGTTTTTGGCAAACTGGCATGAGGATTGAAGGATTCTCTGCCAACTTCTTTGCTTTGTCGAGCAACTCCTTCTCCAAGTTCTTTGGTGTCGTTTTCGTTCCTCTCATCCTCACGCGAGGTCTCATGCCGCTCCTTAGGAACAAGGTATCGATAAAAAGGTTTTGATTCAATCCTTTAGGTCCACAAAAGAATATAACCAGGAATGCGGTTCATTAGGCTCAGAGGGATGCGGTGTCAGAAGAGGAGTCTTATGCGAAAGGCTACCTCAAAGGCTACGGTGAGGGTCTCAAAGAGGCATGGGACGAGCTCATCGCTTTGACGCTGAAGGGTTATACCTCCCGCGAGATTCAGGTTCTGGCAAAGAGTAACCGTACTTCGATAGATTCAAAGGTGCAGACAAAGAAAAGAAGGATATCCAGCGAGCTTGGGTTGGACTTGATCGAAGGTGTTGATACGGCTTCATCGATCCCCTCGAAATTGTCATCCGGTGGCACCTATCTGATCAAAGATGGGGGCCTAGACACAATATTGGGATTGTTCAGCCAAATGCTTCAGGAGGGAGCCAGAGGTCTCTGTATATTGAGAACGCACCCTTCGATGATCAAGAAGAAATACGGCGTAGATTGTGAAATGGTTTGGCTGACCAAAGCGGAGGTAGCATCATCTCCTGACCGAGAGGGCAAGTTCGCCGGGGAATATCTATCTCCAACGGAGCTGCCCCGGTTGTCCACACTCATAAAGAAGTTCTTGACCGAGAATAAGGACACGATAGTTCTACTTGAGGGACTGGAGTATCTGATCACCCAGAACGATTTCAAGTCGGTTCTTAGGTTTCTGCAAATGCTCAAGGACCAGGTCACCCTTGCTGAATCTATTCTCCTAATGCCTATTGACCCATCCGCTCTGGATGAAAAGGACTTGAAATTGCTCGAAATAGAAATCTGCGAACCAATCTAGTCCGATCGAAATGGTCGCGCTCTAGGCACTGGTAGAACCGCCAAGAAACCAAGCCGGTTGAGCGATCGATTCCATCGACCCTCTCCCTACTTGCTCAAGTATATCTCAATCGACGAGACGTTGGCCGTGTTGCCATTCTCTCCAGTCAGACTCTCGGTTTGGATCTTTATGTCCTTCACGACAGCGTTGTGAACGAATCTGTGTCTGACTATCTCAGCGATATCTACCGCTTTGCTGATGGCTCTCCCCCTCGCTTTGATGACAACATCCGGCGAGCCGCTGTTAAATTGCGTTACGACTGCAAGCACGTAGTTCATTGTAGGTTTCTTACCAACATACACTGTGTTTTCGTCTGCCAATGACAAGCTCCCCCCTATAACAGCATGAAACTGACTGGTGGGACGGTATTTATATCTTTCGAAGTATTCTCCATATTTCTAGACATCTGGCCATGATTCCAACAGCAGACAATAGGAATCAATAATGGATGTGAAGGACATCAGACTCATCAAGATCCGATCAAGGTATTCTTATTTGGGGATTACAGAGGACGAAACCTTCGATTCATCGACCACTCTCTCTTCAAACGAGTTCTATCGCCTCGACGGCGCACTCGTCCACGCACACGCCACATTCTGTACACTCATCAGGGTCTTTGACATTGGGCTTCTTGTCAACTAGTTCATACACTCGTGCGGAGCAGATGTTCTCGCATCTGCCACATCCTGTACAGCTTTCTTCCTTGATTTTCGGCGGCATGTTACGTCACTATAATTTGGCGAATCGTGTCGATCAGCAATTGACTTTTCTTGAGATCTCCTCCCTCTGCGCATATTCAGTTTACAGACACTCGATGAGATTCTTCCAAGCCACATCGATCGATGGAATCAGAATTGACTGTGCTCCTTGAAGTACCTTGTCATTATCCTTCGCTGACCTTTTCTCAGTATCTCAGAAAGTGTCGAAGTCGATATGCCAAAAATCTTGGCCAATTGCCTAAGACCAATTTTCCTGGG
>JBGOWR010000071.1:0-4738 GCA_041478695.1 Thermoplasmata archaeon
ATATTTTCACGTCGCATTTCGACGATCCTCCTCTAGCTTCTGGACCGTAGGACTGGGTCTGAATGGCATAGAGATCCTTTCCTCCTCTTTTCTCATAAAGCGAAACGCCACGGGCCAAGGCGATTCCGGAGAATATGATACCTTGGCCTCCCATGCCAGCAAACCGCACGGAGATGGTCATCGAGCATCCCTGATGCGACTCTTATCCAGATTCTACTAAATCTCCTTTTCTGTTGTAGTTTTGCGGGATGATACTAGGGGAATCAGTATCATGAATGATCCGGAATTTTCGAGTTCCAAAGCGAATTGAGACGACCTGCCACCAATCTACAACCTAACAACAATATTCCACTCGACTGATGTCAATTCCTGATTATGTCGATTGCCATAGAAGAGAATGACTATCGGATGAAGACACTTGAAGGTCTGATTACAAATCATTCTCACTTTTCTTTTCATTGTCCAGCATCGACTTGAGCATAGATCCGAGTGAGGGTCTATTCCTGTCTACGAACTCCCCTATGGTTATCTGACCACTAATGTTCAAATCGACCGGGTCCATATTCCACAACTCTGATTTCTCTTTCCTGACTGACTTGATCTTCAGCCACTCATACATCTGCTTTGGGTCTCCCATTTTGTTCCTCCGACCAAAGCCAGTCGGGCAAGGAGATGCGACCTCCACAAAACTGAAACCATTCTTGACAAGTGCTCTCTTCATGGATCCGATCAGTTCCTTCACATTCCTTACGGTCCAACGAGCAACGTAATTCGCCCCAGCAGTGACCGCAAGCTCTGCTAGGTCGAATGGAAACTCCATATTGCCATAGGGTGTTGTGGTACTGAAGGCTCTATGCGGAGTGGTTGTCGATGCTTGACCTCCAGTCATCCCATAAATGTTATTATTTAAGCAGAACACAGTCATATCAGCGTTCCTTCTACTCGAGTGGATGAAGTGGTTGCCGCCGATAGCTCCCAAGTCTCCATCTCCAGTGAATACTATGACTTTCAGATCAGGGTTCGATAGGCTGAGTCCAGTCGCTACCGCAAGGGCTCTACCGTGAGTCGTATGGATTGAATCGGCACGGATGTATCCAGGAATCCTTGAGCTGCATCCGACCCCCGACACGAAAACGACTCTATCTTGATCGAGGTCGAGTTCAGAGAACGCCCTGTGGAAGCAGTTCATCACCGTTCCAACACCGCATCCGGGGCAGAATATCGTTGGCCATCGGTCTTTCCTGTAGAGATCGAAGAAGGTTTCCATTTCAACATCTCCTCAGAGAATGGAGGATCTCCTGAGGGGTATGAACCTCACCGCCGACCTTGGATAACAGACGCACACTCCTGCACCCCTCCAAGCACGCAATTCTCTGCACTTCTTTGAAAACCTGCCCCATGTTCATCTCGACTACCAGGATATCCTGCACGTTCTTCGCCACACGCCTTATCGCCTCCTCTGGCATTGGCCAGAGTGTCTTGAGTTGAAGCAGTCCTATCGATGGATCGTTTCCTATCACTTCCATGGCTGGAAGGGTCGGGGATCCATAGGTCACAATGAAACGATCCGAGTCTTCATTGTAGATATCGGTCAATGAGATTTTGTCACGGTTTCCGATTATCTTCTCGCTCAGGCGCCTTACAAGTTCCTCATGAACCTCGGGGTCAGTCCTTGGATAGCCAGCAATATCATGAGATATTCCGGTGACATGGACACGGGAACCCCTGCCAAAAACTGGGAATCGAGGAACCAGGGACTCATCGTATGCAAAGCCGTCATGCCAGACCTTGTCCGTCCGCATTCTCCTTTCCAGTACTTCGAACTTCTTCGGAACAGTGAACTTACCTCTCATATGCCCCACCTCAGCATCAGAGAGGATGATTGCAGGAACTCTGTAGGTCTCGCTGAAATTGAAGGCTTTGATGGTCAGATCGAACATGTCCTGAACAGTTGCGGGCGACAGCGCTATGATTTCATAATCTCCGTGAGAACCATACTTGGCCTGCATCACGTCTCCCTGGGAGGGCATTGTGGGAAGACCAGTCGACGGTCCACCTCTCATGACATTCACGATCACAAGTGGCGTCTCAGTCATCGCGGCGTATCCGATGTTCTCCTGCATTAGGCTGAAACCCGGTCCAGAAGTCGCTGTCATCGCCTTTGCGCCAACCCATGAAGAACCAATTGCTGCGGAAATCGAGGCTATCTCATCCTCCATCTGAATGAATATGCCACCTTCCTTAGGCAGTCTTTCGGCCAACCTTTCCGCTATCTCGGTGGATGGCGTGATCGGGTATCCAGCGAAGAAACGAAGACCGGCCGCAATCGCCCCTTCGACGCACGCTTCATTCCCCTGCATGAAGTAAGTGCCTGCCTCCAGTCTCATTCTTGATCGACCCCTTGCTGGCCCACGAGTCTTTCATCCCACTCCAAGGCATGGTCCGGGCATGTAAGTAGACACATCTCACATACTGCCTTCTTTCTATCGTTTCTTTTCCAGTTTGCGCACTTTTCCGGATGAGAAATAATGGGAGGCACATATCCCCTTTCGCTGAGTTCCTTGCCTTCCTCGATGACGCGGCGGGGACAAACAATGATGCAGAGGTGACATCCTTTGCAGTACTCGGAATCGACTCGGACCTGCATGTTCTCAGCAATCTCGCCTCATCTATCTATTATGATTTATATGTTTACAGCGTCATCCTGACCAGATGTACGAGAGACTCTCGCGTGCGTCTTCTCAAGCGAATCGTACCTCCGCTCGTCGATACTCTTTAGACGAGGAGGTCGATTCTCTCGATCATGGACTACCGCAGACTCGGTAAGAGCGACCTAGTTGTATCCTCTGTGGGACTTGGAACCTGGCAGTGGGGCTCTCGGAGATACTGGGGCTATGGTAAATCCTACGGGAAGGAAGACGTTATTCGAATAAAAGACAAAGCAATCGAGCTTGGCATAAATCTCTTTGACACCGCTGAACTCTATGGCAGGGGAATGTCGGAGGAATTGATGGGTGAGATTATGCCTAATGAGAAGGGCATCGTCGTAGCAACGAAATATTGGCCGTTCAGATTGACTTCGAACTCAGTGTTCAAATCGGTAGAGAAGTCTCTGCATCGATTGTCCCTGAAGACGATAGACCTCTATCAAGTGCACTGGCCTAATCCCACAAATTCCTTGAGGAAGTTGATGAGGAATATGGAGCGTTTGATCAGGGACGGGAAGATCAGGTACATTGGATTGAGCAATTTCAGTGTCAAAGGTGTGGAGGAGGCGCAATCATATCTGTCCTTCGCTGACATAGTGTCTAATCAGGTCCCGTACAGCCTGATCTCCAGGGAACCGGAAAGGAATGGACTGGTCGACTACTGCTCCAGGAATAGGATTGCCATCATAGCCTGGAGTCCGCTCGAGCAGGGCCTTTTGACGGGAAAATACAGACCTGGTATGAAGTCAAGTGGTCTCAGGCGCCTAAGACCAGCATTCTCTCAGAGGAACTTGAGAAAGCTGAAGCCCTTCATGGACACTGTAGAGGCCGTTTCGGTAGGTCATTCGAAGACTCCGGCACAATGTGCTTTGAATTGGCTTCTCAGGAGAGACAATGTGATTGTCATTCCTGGCGCTAGCAGCCCCAAGCAGGTGGAGGAGAATTGCGGAGCTGTAGGATGGAGTATGACCGACGAAGATGTCGAGAGACTCCAGAGAGCCTATTTGTCCTATCATGGTTAGTAGAGATCATTCGAGATTTGCCTTCATCAGATTTTTATATGGGTCCAGTCATCCTGGGGTCAGATGTCGGAGAGCGAAAGGATATCAGATCTTAAGAAGGAGAAAAACGCCGTCATATTGGCGCACAACTATCAGCGCCCCGAGATACAGGACATCGCAGACTTTGTTGGGGATTCTTTGGGTTTATCATTGCAGGCCACCAGGGTAGCCGCGGACGTCATCATATTCTGCGGAGTAGATTTCATGGCCGAAAGCGCGAAAATACTCAATCCGAATAAGAAGGTAGTTCACCCAGAGCCTGGGGCGAAGTGCCCAATGGCGGCAATGTGCGATGTCGATGGGCTTGTGGAGTTGAAGAAAGAACACACTGACGCCAAGGTCGTCGGATATGTCAATACGACCGCGGCGTGCAAGGCCCAGATGGATATTTGTTGTACGTCATCCAATGCAGTAAAGGTGGTACGATCCCTCGACTCGAGGAGAATAATATTCGTTCCCGACGAGAACCTAGGCAAATATGTCCAGAGGTTTGTGAAGGACAAAGAGATAATTCTTTGGCCGGGCTATTGTCCAACCCATGACCAGATCGACCCTGAGAAGGTCACTAAGTTGAAGTCTGAGCATCCTGGAGCCGTCGTCATAGTCCATCCAGAATGTAGACCAGAGGTAATAGACCTGGCCGATGCAGTCAAATCTACCGAGGGAATGATCAAATTCGTGAGGACCTCCGATAGACACGAATTCATAATCGGGACAGAGAAGGAGCTGATCTACCGTCTGAAAAAAGAGAATCCCAGCAAGTCGTTTTATGCAATACCAGGTGCCGTCTGTCCTACTATGAAGATGATTACTATGAAATCGGTCATCAGGGCGCTGGAGACACTCCAACCGACTGTCGAAATCGATCCTGAGATCATGGAAAAAGCGAGGATCCCTTTGGAAAGAATGATGGACATAGGCAGAGGGGATTGAGACCCTTATTGCCAAGCAGAATTTCTTATGATCAGG
>JBGOWR010000057.1:0-5430 GCA_041478695.1 Thermoplasmata archaeon
AGGTATGAGCCGTTCCGTTTAATTCTCTTTCTACTTAATAGGTCGTGCTCATGTCCAACTTGCCTTTCTTTCTGGCCAGATAGTCTGCATACCTGAAGATCCCGAGCGATATCACGAGGAACATGATCCCTGAGACGATCAACAGGAGGAAGATCTCGGAGTTCGAATACCCAGACAGACCGCTTATCGTGCCGATCCCCAAGTTCGGCTGCACTGCTCTTCGCACGACCTCCAGCCAATAGGTGATGGGGACCAGCATCGCGATCGACTGCCCCCAGGACGGCAGTGCTGTGATGGGGAACACCACGCCACAGAAGAGGTAGAAAACGCCAGCCACTCCTTCGTTTATTCCGGCACCGTGCTTTGCGGTCAGAAATGATATCCCCGCAAGGGCTATCCCGATGAAGAGGATCAAGAACAGACCGATGATCATCGTGACCGCCAGCAATCCCCAATCGACCGCCATCAGATCTATGGGCAGCTGGAGGGCAAGCACACCGAAAGCGAGCGTGACGAGAATGGCGACCGTTGTTATGGCGATCTTGCTGAGCGCCCTTCCGATCACATAGATGTAGAAACTGATCGGAGCGATGTAGACCTGCTTCAGCGTCTGGTAGTGTTCCCTGTCCTCATGTATGACCCATGTCACCCCGAAAAGGACCTGCGCGACGTACATGTAGAAGGCGTTTCCCACGAACATGTACGAAAAGAAGACGGGATCGGTCGCGATCCCGCCGAGTATGACCAGGTACATGAAAACTAGGACGAGAGTGCCGGCTATCGGTTTCGCGACCGAGTATATGAGGAAGAGCCACGGATTGGTCCAGTTCGCCTCCATCTGCCAGCCCAGCCATGTGGAGAATCTGAGGGTTCTCATGTGATCCTTCACTGCCATCTCAGGGTCAACCTCCCCTCTTTCTTTCCAAGGTACTCCATGAATCGCAGAGCGTACCTCGCCCCGACCAAGAAGACGATCGCCAGGACGATGATAACTGCAAGCTCCACCTCTACTGGAAGGAACCCCATCGCGCTACCTGACCCGAAAAGCAGCTGGCGCATTGCATCAAGACCCAATGTGATCGGCACGATGGAGGCCGCCGCGGCGACCCAGAAGCCTAGAGCTCGGACAGGGAAGTAGAACCCTGAGAGAAAGTAGATCGGTTCCTGCATCAGGTTCGACATGTGCCACGCCCCACGACCGTAGAGCAGGTAGAGGGAGGAGAACATCATCCCCATGCCATAGAGCGCGACAAGCGTGAAAAGGAAAACGAGGACAAACATCAATGGGGAGGTGACCTGAAGGTCGACTTGAAAGATGAGAATCCCGAGGACGAGCGTAGAGACCGCTCTCACGGTCGTGAAGAACATGCCTCCCAGGGCCATTCCTGCCAGGACCGACATCCTTGACATGGGAGCGATCAGATACAGCTGCAGGTTGCCCACCTCCTTTTCCCAGTAGAACTGCGCGGCCATGCTCCATAGGACATTGAGCCAGTACGCCGTCATCGTACCGCCCAGTATTACGAATCCGGTGAATATCTCCGGGGCGTTCATGGCCCTATAGTAATAGACGAATGCGGCTATACCGAGCAAAGGAAGGAATACGTCGAAGATGAGCCAGCTTGGCTCTCTGAATCCTCCGACGACCCTGGGATACGCTCTCCCTATCGCTGCCCTTGCGTTCAGCTTCCAGTCGATCAGATCAACCCTCTCCCGACCAGCTGGATGAACACGTCCTCAAGTGTCGGCTCGCTCTTCGCCAAGGACAATATCTTCGCTCCCTGGGAGATTATCCCAGAGACCACATCCGAGATCACCGATTCCTCATCCACGACCACTCTCAGGATCTTGCGGTCTCCAATGACCTCAGTGCTCAAGCCGCTGACGCCAGGGATAGATCTCAGACGATCGGTCCCTTCGATCGATGTCGTCTCCAGGGTGAAGGCTGATGCCTTCTTCGCCTGTCTTTTCAAGTTCTGTGGTGAATCGCAGGCGAGAATCCTGCCCCTGTCGATTATCGCGACCCTATCGCAGAGCTCCTCCGCTTCCATCATGTAGTGGGTCGTCAGGAGCACCGTCTTCCCTTTCCTGCCTTTCACCCAGTTCCTGATATACTCTCTGATGACGCGGCTCGAGCTCACATCGAGCCCGAGAGTCGGCTCGTCCAGAAAGATGAGCTCGGGATCCGTCACAAAACCGCGGACCACGTTCATCCTCTGCCTTTGACCGGTCGATATCGTCCTGACCTTCGAGTTGGTCTTGTCAGAGAGCGAGAAGATCTCGAGAAGGTCCTTTATCCTCTTCTTCGCCTCGTCACCTGGAATCCCATAGAACTGCGAGAACATCCAGAGATTCTCTCTGACGGTCAAGAGACCGTATCCTGAGACCTCCCCTCCAGATACCATGTTTATTCTGGGTCGTATCTTCTGGGCCTCCCGTCGAACGTCGTGCCCCAACACCGAGACGCTCCCCGAGGTCGGCAATAGCAGCGTGGCGAGTATCTTGATCAATGTGGTCTTTCCCGCTCCGTTTGGACCGAGAAGACCGAAGAGCTCTCCCTCCTTGACCTCGAGGTCGACGTCGTCCAGTGCCAGAAGTGGTTCTTTCTTCTTGTTCCCTCCGAAAGTCCTCGTAAGGGCCTTGCATTCGATAGCGTTTCCCATAGGCATGGTGGAATCTGGAAAAGCAGACAAAAACCTATCGCTCAGTGCTCAAACCGCTGCCAATATCGGACGATATATCCGGCGATCATGTTCCTCATAGAGGTCGAATAAACGTCCGTGAGCTTCTCCACAAGGATCTTATTGTTCTCGAAGTCGGCACTGAACGCCTTAGGATACCTCCTAACCAATTCGATCGCGACTCTCTTGATATAGGTTGGCCTTATGTTGCCCATTTATTCACACCGGAGTAAGACGGGTTAAGCCCCGGGGGCTATTTATATCTTCTTCAATTCCCTCTTTCTGGGCTTCCCGCAGCTCATCTTGCCTTCCGGACACTTCCCGCGCACGCACGGTGGTCCTGCGTTCCTGAAGATAGAGGGGGACGCTTTCTTCACTACCCTGAGCATCTCATCGGCCACTTCCCGTATCTCCCACTGCGCCCTATTGCAGCATCTGAGGGAGAAGAAGTGGATCAGCTCCCTGGCGTTCATCGTTATCGTGATGTTCGTCGCACACGCGTTCGGAAGAACGTAACGAGCATCCTCCACCTCGACGCTGTTCGACAGACCCCGATACACCTCCCAGATCCGTTCCATGAGCTGTCGGAACTCATTCTCTGCTTTGACGTCCTTCTTGATACAGGGCGGTATTACGTAGTCCGCGTGGTCCATTGAGACGTATCGCTGGCTCTGCTGTGAATAAGATGCGATCCTATGCCTCACGAGCTGATGCGTGAGCGCTCTCGAGACACCTTCGACGCTGAAGGTATATGTCGCATGCTCGATGACCGAGTGGTGCCCCATGCCGACGATGACTTCGAGGACCTTCCCAGACCGCTTCGCACCTATATCGTTCAAGAGCTCTCCAGCAGACTTTCCCGAATAGCAGGACTGTGCGGCAGCGGCGCATAGTTCCTCGGCATTCTTTGTGTACGATAGCAGGCGGACCTTCATGTTCTAAGACTCCACCGCAATCGACGGGAGAGGATAAATTGTTTTCATGGTGTCTCATCGTAGGTGTAGGAGACATGCACGTCCGCGACAGCGTTGCTCCCGGAGCCTTCAGCCGGTCCATTCTTTTCCTTGCCCAGGAGGTCACGCAACCTATAGACCGATACGTCAGCATGGGACAGCAGCCTGGATATGCCATCTATATGTCCGTCCCCGACGACCGCCAGGACGTCAGAGTACTGCTGGGAGGCGCTCTCGATCCGTGCGGCCATCAGACGGTTCCGTTCTTCGATGAGCACTCTCTTGAGGGTCGGGAACTGCTCTCCGATCTGCTCGATATACTTCTCTTCGTTCTCTTCAAACTTCTCGAGTTCCTTTTCGACGCGATCCCGGGAGATGAACAATCCGGCCACGGATGAGAACATCAGGTTTATCTTTTCCTTCACTGGCATTTCACCCCAAAGCTTCGAGAACAGGGCGGAGGCATCGGCGTCGATGAGAAGTACTTCCGCTCCGACCTCATTGGCGGCCTTTGCCGCAGTGAGCATCTCTTGGCCCACCTCTCCCCCGAACTCCCTTGCCATCCTCTTCTGGAACTGTGCGAGGATGCGATATATGACCGGTGCATTGCGCTTGCTGCCTGGATGGAGAAGAGCCTCATACCTGCCAGGGTCCAATTCCAAGCAGACGACGCGAGGCGTCCTCTCCAAGATTATCGCCCTGACCTGGTCTGATATGTTGAATACGTGGCCCACGCCGACAAGTGTGATCATCGTCCTTTCAAGACACTAAGCTTTTAATAATGTTTTCTTCCTGCGTGATTCGATGAGAGAATCCAGACCTCGGAAGTACGACCTCGTCGCGTTCGACATGGATGGCGTTCTTGTCAGGTATCCCAGCTCCTGGACCTGGGTCCATCATCACTTTGGAGTGACGAACGAAACCGCCTTGGAGGCCTACATGCAAGGCCAGATAGATGACAGGGAGTTCATGAGGAGAGACATATCGCTCTGGATCGAGAGGAAAGAGGATCTGTGCAAAGCGGACATCGATCGGATCCTCGAAGACCTGCCGGTGACAGAAGGGATCGATGATACGGTCTCTATACTGAAACGCGAAGGGATCAAGACCGCTATCGTCAGCGGAGGCCTTGATTCTGTGGCCAGAGGCATGTCCGAGCGATATGGCTTTGAAGGGTGGATAGCCAACGGCCTCGAATACGATCGTGCAGGCAGGCTCACGGGCGAAGGCATACTAAGGGTGGAGCTCATGAACAAGCGGGCAGCGCTCGACTCGTTCCTCAAGCTATGGGGCATTGGAAGAGAAAGGACCGTATGCGTCGGGAACAGCTTCGTGGACGTGTCCATGTTCGAGGATTGCGGCCTCAAGATAGCCTACAATCCTATCGACGACATAGTCTCCAAGAAGGCGGACGTCGTGATAAATGCGGAAGACCTGAGGTCGATCCTCCCATTCATATTGGACTAGGCAGCAGGTGAGAATGGGAAGAGAAGGACCATCTTACTCGGTGTACCCGTGATCCCCAACGAGGGGTACGAAAACGCATCCTCCGAGATTCTCTTGTGTGAATTGATTGTCCCTCCGCACTACCAGCATCAGCTCTTGGTACAATCTTCCGCCGACAGGAACGAGAAGCTTCCCTCCCTCTGCGAGCTGCAGTTTCAAGGGTTCGGGGATCGACGGAGCGGCCGCGGCCACAGAGATCCTATCGTATGGAGAGTGCTCCGGCAGACCATTAGATCCGTCCTCTATTATCACAGTAACGAGTTCTGAGTATCCAGCATTCTCCAGGTTGG
>JBGOWR010000027.1:0-8158 GCA_041478695.1 Thermoplasmata archaeon
CCAAATATGTCCTTCCGGTAACCCATTTCGACTGCCTTCTCCAAGCTCAATCCGATCTCCCTCGGTCTGAAATGTGTCAAGGGGACATCGGTCATATCGAACCTGATGGTTCCATCCTTGAAGACATATACCTCATTCATTGCTCTCAGGATCCCTTTCTCGAGTGCCTCGGGTGTTTTGTTCTTCGATATCATTCCCTGGACGCCCTTGATCTCAGGAATACTGCTTTGTTTCAATCGTTCCATTGCCTTCTGGAGAATGAGCTGGACTGGTATGCTTTGAGCTGTTGGGTTCTCGATGGCGACTGTATGAGAGCCGCATTCGCAGACGCAGAGGAATGTGGTCTCGCCACATACGGGGCACTGTCGAACTCCGACCTCCACCTTCACTCCGCCTTCCAGGGCCGCTTCGTTCACCAAACGCTGGGCACCGCCGCTTTGGCCGAGAGGGAATAGCACATGGGGCGGGGGTTTCATCTTGCGTTCCTTGGCCTTTTCAGGCCTCGCCATGCGGGCTCCGATTCTCGTCACCGCCCGGGGACGAATCTTCACGCCCATAGCGTTCGAGACTGCCTCGACGGAGTTCGAGCCAGAGAGACTTCCAACCTCGACAACCTTTCCCGTCTCAATCTTCAGGCCCAGACCGGCCAGCAATGGCTCGGCGAACGCATCAACGATCAACTGACCTTCCTTGACATGATGCAATGCTCCCAGGCCCTCAAGGATCCTCTTGATCTCGTCATGGATTTCGATGCGAAGGCTGCTGTCTTTGATCCAAGAGAATTCGAGAATGTGACTCCTAAGCCTCTGAAGGTCCTCAAGCGATAGATCGGACCAAAATAGATTGAACTTTGGATGGAGTGGGACAGAATGACTCTGGGAGAGCTCCAGAGCTCTCTTGAAATCGGGGTCCTTCCAGTCCAAGGGGAGTTCTCCCGCTGAATCCCTCAACTCCGCCCTATACCATTCGATCGAGTACGCTCCCGGTACAAGTATATGGTTGTTCTCGACGAACTCACCGAAAGAGATCAGTATTTCTCCAATATCCACGATCTCTTTGACCCTTCCCTTCAGTCGCTTCACCGACTCGACATCATTGACCTGGACGAGATCACCGTTGGTTAGGAGTAGTATCGGACCCTCGATCGAATCGCACGGAGTGACCGCCCCGGCCTTACCTGGTCGCTCGAGTTTGATCTGGGTCCCAACTGCGATGAATTCGTCCAAGGCGTACATGGTCGCGGGATTGATCCCGATCGCCGCTAGTCCCGTCGTTCTTCCCCGACCATAGCGCAATCTGAAACCCCCAATCCTGGAGGGATGAGCGAGCACAGGACGCCCGGCGACGATGTCCTTCAGATATCCATAGTCAGGGGCTATCTTCGCCTCCTTGGACATCTCCTCGGTCTTCTTCATGCTGAGATATTCCGTGATGAACTCCCACCCATCGATTCCCAGCCTTCTTACGTGCTTTTGCACTTTTGGTGCTTTCTGGCACAGTCCCTCAGCTATTACGAGACAGGCTCCTCCCCTCACCCGGTTTGTCTCGACCCTCGGCAGGTCCCTGTAACCGGAGATCTCGACATCCTCGGTTCCTTCACCGTCAATGCAAATGGGACAATTCTTGACTATGAGCTCTATTTCATCGTTCGCGGGAGTGTACTGTAAGTGCTGGCACTGCTTGTAAAGCGGTATCTCCTCCTTGAACCTCTGTACCTCCCCATGTGTTGGCATGAAGCGCCCTATGCCGTGCTCCCTCCGGACGACGTCGCCGATGAGCACGCTCATAGCCTGGCCGGTTCCTCCCGCGGACCTGATCGGGCCTGCGAAGGACATCGCCAAATACTCGCTTCCGTCAGAGTTGCGTCCGATCTTCACGCCCGCGATTCCTTCGAGAGGAGCTACAAGGATGCCTTCGGTGAGCACTGCCAGACCGACGCGAATGGCTCTGTCGATCGCTTCTTCCCTCGACCGAGCCTCCCTGCCGGCGATCTCCTTTGCAATCAATAGGGATGTCTCCTCTCGGTCGTATTTCTTGCTCAGCTCGCGTATGCGTTTCGCAACCCCCTCGACCTTCCAGGCAGCCAGCAGCTTCTCTACTCTTGAGGCAAGGTCCTCTGCCTGGGGCATCTCGACATATGTCTCGGGGTCCAGGCCGCGCGCTCTTGCCCTTCTTGCGACAGAATAGCACTTGTCGGCCTCTTTCAATAGAGATTCGAAGTACTCCTTCATCGCCTCGCTGCAAGACACCTCGTGCATCCTCATCCTCCCTGCAGATCCTGCCTGAGTCCTAAGAAGACTCTTCGCCTAAGTAATTACCGAAGGACCCTTTCAGCTTCTTTCTTTGTGTTCCGAAGCAGAGACAAAATCTCTGCGATCAAATCTTCCATTCCTTCCCCCGAAAGGGCGGAGATCTTCATCCTTCTGCTGTCCGTTCTGACAATGTCGATCTTGTTCTCCACCTCGACTATCGGAAGGCCTTCGAATCCTTTCTTCACCGATTCGAGTAGTGAGAGTTGGTCCTCCATTCTGTATCCCGATGTCTCGGATGGGTCCAAAATGAACACGATGACGTCTGCTAGATACTTAAGTGCAAGAACGGCCTGCCGTTCGATCCTGTTCCTCTCCTCCAGTCTCCTATCGAGAAGACCGGGTGTGTCAACGACTTGATAAGTATGCCAGCCTTCCCTGAAGTGCCCAACACCGATCCCCTTTGTCGTGAAAGGGTATGGTGCGATGATGGGCTTGGCCGAGGATAGGCGCTCTACCAATTGACTCTTTCCGACATTCGGAAAGCCCGCTATGACAACAGTCGGAAGGGTGAGGTCCACAACCGGTAGGTTGCGCAACTCGCCCCTCGCCTTTGAAACGAACTCTAGATCCTTCTTGATCTGCCTAATAAGGGAGGATAAGCGACCGTAGAACTCGCTCCTCCCTTGATGTACCTTAGAGACGCCTGACGCCTTTTTCACTTTTCCTAGATAGATCCCCTCCAGCTCGCGGGTCTTCTTTGAGCACCAGTCCAGTGCCCCCAATGATTTCTTGAGGGCGTCGATTCCGACAAGGACATCGATCAGCTCTGAGTTGAACTCCTCGCCTTTCTGTAGGCTAGGGAAGGATTTGACGTATTTCCCGAGAGTTGCCGAGACGATGTCGCCGGAGGTAGTCATCCTTGCCAGAGCGTTCTTTCTCGCGGTGTCGGTCCTGTCCGATCCTTTTTTCTTGATTTTCGAAGCGCGCTTGAAGGCCTTATCAAGAAGCTCGGATGAGGTCAGAATCGTTGGAATCTGTTGAGAACCATGTGACACGCTCGACATAACCGGCTAGAGAAGCATTAATCTATCACTCTCAGTTATTCATCTAGATTGGTGGTCAAGTGTCCTACGAATTGGCATACAGACTCTGGCTTAGAAAGGATGATCGGTTCATAATAAGCGAAGGCAGAGCTAGACTGCTGAAGTTGATCAAGAAGTACGGATCGCTTGCCGGGGCCGCCGATGAGATGGCCATGTCCTACCGCCATGCCTGGGGGGTAATAAAGAAGATAGAGGAGACGACCGGAGAGAGGATAGTCGTTTCCGAGAGAGGGGGTCAGGAGGGCGGGGCATCGAATCTCACACCCGAAGGACTGAGATTGCTGGAGCAATACGAAAGCCAGAAGAGAGTGTTCGACGACCAGTTGAGAATGATGTACAAACGACCGATTCTGGCGGCGGATGGAATTGTCATTGAAGATAACAGTATCGTGCTCATAAGGCGGGGAAAAGATCCGCATAAGGGTAGGTACGCACTGCCTGGTGGTATCGTCGAGTACGGCGAGAAAGTCGAGGACTGCGTCATAAGAGAGGTCAGAGAGGAGACTGGTCTTGAAACTAGGATCCTTGACCTGATAGGAATATACTCAGACCCTTCAAGGGACCCAAGGGGACACGTTATCTCCGCCGCTTTCCACCTCATGCCAGTCGGTGGAACTTTGCGAGGCGGCGACGACGCGACGGATGCATGTCTTTTCCCTCTCAGCAAGATCCCGGACCTAGCGTTCGATCATCGTGAGATAATTCGCGACTTCATGATCTCAAGGAACGAGCATTGAGCTACTTGGCTCTGGAAAGTATTTTAGTGTCGGTTCCAGATTACGATATGACATACAGATGCGCGACGAGCTCGATCAGAAGATACTCCAGATTCTGCAGAAGAATGGCAAGCTGACCTATGAGGAAATCGGCAAGCTGCTTGGCCGTTCTCCTTCCACGGTACGCGATCGCATCGAGAAGATGGAGGAGGAAAGAACGATACTCGGTTACTCCGCCGTCGCCGATCAGGAACGTCTTGGCGTATTATTGGACAGCTACATATGTGCTGACGTAGAACCCAGCAAGATGTCTGCCGCGATTTCTGCACTCTTCTCGATTGAGAACGTTTCTGAGATCCTTAGTGTCACCGGCGAACACAGATTGATGATGAGGGTCAAGGCAAAGAATAACAGGGAGCTGATCGAGATAATCGAGCGTAGATTGAAGCCTCTTGGCTTCTCGAACATGGAGACCCTGGTGATACTCGACCCGATCATGCGCTACCCTGGCCTATGATGGAGATGAGACGGACCTCATATCAGTTACTGTGAGGCGATAATGCGGGACATCCGCGTGCAATCACACGGATTGTTCCGACCTGTCGCCTGCGGACCGCTCGTTTTCATCGAGGATCATCTCCGCGGCCCAGGCAGCGGCCATACCGACTAGATGAGGACATCTCTCTTGCCTGTAGGCGACCTTGTCAAAATCGGCGTAGTCGATGCTGCTCCACAAATCGAATGATCTTCCTAGATAGGATTTCTGGACCTGATAGCAGATAATACTGCCGTACTGGTCTTCGAACTTCTCTGTAAGTTTCTTAGCGAGTCCGTATGCGATCATCCGGGTCTTGCCAGGATCCTTGAAATTGCAGCGTTCTCTTCCGAACAGCATTCCGATTGCCATGACACCGCCCGAGAGAGCTCCGCAGGTACCGTGAGTCGACAGACCAACGCCTCCCGACAAGGCACTGGCGGAACGGAAGACATCATCGTTCTTCATATCGAACACGTCCTGAAGGGCGGCCAACACGGACTGGGCGCATCCACGATTCTCCTTTTCATACGTGAATGCCATGGCGTAGACTCTGTCCAACAGCTCCTTACGATTCAAGGTGTCACTGCGATGTCGAAAACGAGAACCACGATATCAACGTTGTCATGAACTAAGCGAACATCAGGAAGGCAATACGGTTACCAAAAAAAAGGAAATCGGATTAGACCTATTTCATGAACGATTCCGAAATCACCGATGGTCGCTTCAAAGACTCTGGAGAGCAGTCCGCTTCAGCAGTTCTCCGCAATATGAACCAGTGATTCCTATCAAGCCTTCCAGCGGACAGCCGCAACTGATGCACTCGTTCCGCCAAACCAATCTGATCTATAGTGAAGAGTCGCTTATCGTACTGACAGAGTATTGTCAGATTCCTTGGCAATCTTGCGAAATCTATCCCCTGCTCGTATCTCATGAATGAACTGAGAATGGATCTGTGAGCTCCAAGCCAAGATAGGTCTCCGACAGCCACCAATCCATTGTACCCTTGATCGATCGCGTCATTGTAAGTCTTCTCCAAAAGTCTGTACATTCCGGATCCTCTGAATCTGCCTTCTGGACAATATGATGGATATGAAGGTCTAAGCTCTACTCTACCATCCTCGATGTCGGACTTCAAGTGGCTAATTGTCGGGAATCCGTCGTCTGCCTTCAAGCCGTGTGACCACTTGTCGCTTAGATAAACCAACTTATCGTCGTTCCTTCTCCATGCAATGAGGTCAAGAACGGCTTTGTCGCGTTCAGAATCTGTCTGATAGACATGAATCGCATGATCACCCCTCCTAAAACCATCGGTCCAATTGTTCATCTGTAAGAGGCACCCCTGGAAGCCTTACTACGAGAGGAGTAATGGAACGTCAACCTATATCTTGCTATTGAAGTGATTTCCTCATTGGAATTGAATTCCATGAAGGCTTTGAGCGCAATCGATAGAGGAAGAAGAATCGAACTGCTTGCTCGTCTTCAAAGGAACTCGGAATCGTCCCAAGTCGAGACAGCGACTACTCAGACACACTGGTCACATTTCAAACCTAGACTGGATTCTTCAATACGGCTGCTGCGTCCTTCAGTCCAGATCCCGTTATGATCAGAGCAATTCTTTCATCACTTCGATAGTCGAACTCTTGCAGCGCGGCATACGCGGCAGCGGAGGCTGGTTCAGCGAACACACCCTCTCCCCCCAGATCTTTTATGGCTCTAAGGATCTGGTGATCGGTGACTGTGACGCCGAACCCCCCTGATTTCTTGATCGCCTCTATCGCGCTGTACCCGTTAAACGGCACTTTCACCATTATCGCAGAAGCAATGGTCTTCACCTCTTTGGGAATGACAATATCACCTCCAGTTCTCCAGGCATCCACAATAGGTGCGACCACATCAGACTGGACCGCGATCATTTGTGGCAGTGTGCGAAGGACTCCCAAGTCCCTTAGCTCCACAAACCCTTTGAAGATCGCCGTTATCAGACCACCGCTTCCGGTCGGAACAATGATCTTATCGGGCACCCCCATCTGCTCGAAGAGTTCGAACGATATTGTCTTCAGACCTTCGATGAAATAGGGGTTCAATCCTGTCATCGCCAGATAGCAACCCTTCCCTCTCGCCTCCTCCTTTGACCTCTCGACCGCTTTCGAGAAACCTCCAGCGACCCTTACAAGTTCGGCCCCATAGACGCTAATCTGTGATACCTTCTCCTCCGTGACGTCCTCGGGTATGAATACCCTCGCTTTGATATTCGCGTATGCACAATACGCTGCGACACTGGCCCCCATGTTCCCCGTAGAGGCGACGACGGCACGCTTGTATTCCTTGTTGAAAGCATCCGAAATTACCACCGTACTACCTCTATCCTTGAAGGATCCAGTAGGATTGTCCCCCTCTAGCTTCATGAAGATCTCTTCATCCACATCCCTCCTCCTAACGAGAGGCGTGTTACCCTCCGAGAGTGAAATAGAACCATTGACCGGAATCATTGACTGGTAGCGCCATACGCCTTGACCTTTCGGTTTCCATTCCCTACCTTCGTAGTCGACGACAAGAGGAGAACCACAATCGCTGCACGAAGTCACGAAATCGCTGTACCTCCTTCCGCACTTTACGCAGCTCAGCATATCGTGTAGAGAACACATTCGACCCATCAAGAATCTTTGGACGACTTCATTTCCCGTGACTACTGATGAGGATGACCTCCGATTCAATTGACCGATCCCTCTTGAAGACTCTACCTCAATCGACAGACATCGACACTAGTGCACTCTGTCGATCAACTTCCAAGGAATCTATCATAGAAACGAGTAGTCCAATGGATGAATCCAAGATAGATGGTGATCTCGTGGAGAAGCCATCAACGCTGCCTGTTCGCATCGATCACCCGAAGCTGATGACGGAGCAGCACGCCCTTTTTCTTCCTTTCTCCTCCGTCGACCGTTCTAGCTGCCGGGCAGGCATCATCAATGACAACAACGCCCTCAGGGGTAAGGTTGACTGGATAAATGGAGCACCCGACTGGCCTAAGCTCGTAAACGCTGCACTCTCTTGACGACGGATCAAGGAAGGAACAGATGCCCTCCGAGTTGCGCAACCTCCAGATCCCTTCCGAGTCATGCTGCGCGAACTCCTCTTTGCGGTAGCCCGCCTTTTCCAGCCTTCCGATATCCTTAGCCGAGAGCTCCATGCGCGTATCCTCGCAGCATTTCCCGCAGCGCCGGCATTTCATTCCAACTTACTCCTGGCCCCTCATCGGAGACCCTATCCTTAATGCTTGTCTAGGAATAGACCTGATGAAGCCAGCGCTTTCCCAGTCTGCCGTCAGAACCTTCAGAAGTGTCAACATTATCGATTTAGAGAATGGTGGACCGAACGGGATTTGTACCCGCGATTCTGACTGGCAAGAGGTCGATTTGTACCGTTCACGGTACAAAGCACCTGTTCGAAGGTATGAGAGATAGACTGAATCTCTTCCATTTCTTTATCCTATCGAAATCTCACTTTTTCCAACTCTACTTGAACGTTAGGATCCCCATCAGCGCACAG
>JBGOWR010000042.1:0-6212 GCA_041478695.1 Thermoplasmata archaeon
GGGGTTCAGGAAGGCCATCGAAAGGATAAGAGATGGATACCTTTGATGCTCGCCCGGACACAAAGCTTCGTTTGAAGTAGCTTCCAAAGGCCGCCTAGTGATATCGGTCGAATGTTCTTCAGACGCCAAGTGCGATCCGTATGGCATCCCTGGTACCGGGGGCGATTCCAAGGAAGACTATCGCGAACTTCATTATGTTCCCGAGGTTCGGGTACATCCTCAATTCCTCACGGAACCAGAAGTCTATGATCATTATGATCAGAAATACGACCACGAACTTGAATATGAGGAGGGTCGCGGCGGTTCCAGTGAACTCGATGAGGAAGCTGGGAAGAACATGCTTCTCAGTGTATCCGTATATGTCGATTCCCCTGTATGTTGCGGCGCCGTCGAGAAAGTGTGCGAAGAACATGAGAAGGTTTGCCGATGCGAAGAGCATCGGTAGGCTTCGAAAGCGGGTAAAGCGCCCCAGGACCCACAGTACCAAAGTGATACCGATCGCGATGCCGAAGATGGTCCCAAGTTCGGAGATGTGGGGATATATGCCCCGACCTAGCTGAGCTGTGAACTCCCCGCGCCATCCCTCATCGTAGTTGAATGCGACTATGTAAGAAATTGATATGACCAGGCAAAGAATGCCGGCCGACATTATCGCTGAAGGAATGGGCTGGAAACTTTTGGACTGAAGGAAATGGAACGTAAGGACGGAGATGACGCCGAGGACGATTGGGACTGATTCTGGCAAAGAGTAGTGGAGGTCGGAGGACGCTCCGATCGTTACGAAGAGGTATACGGCCTCCAGGAAAATGATGAACAGAGAGAAGGTGGCGGTCTTCCGGATCGGTGACCAGAACGATCCATTTCTCCTGATCACGATACCCGTCGCACAGGCTCCGATGAAGATCGCACCGACGACGACGTAGATGAGGGGGGATATGAAGAAGTACTGAATGTTCCCGTCGAACAGGTTCGCGTCCTCGAGCGACCTAGCGACACCGCCGAAGAGGAAAAGTGGTAGGCACGAGAGGATGAAGAACAAATCGACCTCGATCCGAAGCCGCTTTGCGGCCCGATACATCGCGTAAAGTGCGGCGGCCAATAGAAGCGCGTAGGAGATCGTGCTGTAAACGTTATATCCTTCCCTTATCCCACCGACTGGCCTCCCTTCCGAGTCCGCGACGACCGGACCCCAGAAGTACTTGTAGACGAAGTCGTCCCAGAACAGATCGGGTAGTAATACGAGGCCAATCGTCAGAACAACTGCAGGTAGGAGGAAGAGGCAGAACAGAATTAGAATTCTTCTTCTGCGATAGAACACAGCCAGTCTTCCCAGAAAATTCGCTTTCACCGATAAATTGAAAAGGGATAAGGCCTATATGAGGATTCGTTCGGGTGTTCTGATGGATGAGGGTGATTTTACTAGAGCCCGTTCAATGCTTTTTCCTAGACAAGTGCTCGCTGGTCACGGCGTGCTAGATCAGATTTTATCGGTCTGTGAGGATTTCGGACTTTCGGGCACTGCGCTCATAGTCGCCGGCGAGAAGACGAAGAAGGTCGCCGGAGACCTCGTAGCCGCTACACTGACGGACAATGGTTACGACGTTCAGTTTGTTCTCGTGGGAGAGGCGAACGACGAGTCCCTCAGGATCGTCGAAAGGACAGCGAAAGAGACCAAGGCGTCCTTCCTCCTTGGTGTCGGTGGAGGCACCAAGATAGATCTTGCCAAGATCGCCGGCAAGAATCTCAATCTCGATTTCATCAGTATTCCCACATCGGCGTCTCACGACGGTATCGCTTCTGGAAGAGCTTCTCTCAAAGGTAAGAGCGGCCCGATGTCCCTGGAAGCCAGGGTGCCGCTCGGGGTCGTCGCTGACACGAGCGTCATCGTCAAGGCTCCTTACAGGCTTCTAGCCTCAGGCTGCGCGGACGTCATATCGAACTCGACCGCCCTGATGGATTGGGAGTTCGCAAGGAAGCTCCGCAACGAGGAGTTCAGTCGATCGGCGTATGAGCTGGCGAACTACACCGCCCAGACCCTAATAGACAACGCCAAACTGATCAGACCGGACCTTGAGGAGAGCGTCTGGATCGCCATCAGGCCGATCATCATCTCGGGCATATCGATGAGCGTCGCCGGCAGCTCAAGGCCGACGAGCGGATCCGAGCACATGTTCTCCCATGCTCTGGACACGATAGCACCTGGGAAGGCGCTCCACGGGGAACAGTGCGGGGTCGGATGCATCATGATGATGTACCTGCATGGCGGGGATTGGATAAGGATCAGGGACGCGCTGACAAAGATAGGTTGCCCGACGTCTGCTCGCGAGCTTGGCGTGACGAGCGATCAGGTAATCCAAGCGCTCATGACGGCTCACAAGATCAGGAAAGACAGGTTCACTATCCTAGGTAATTTGGGACTTACATATGAAGCCGCGGAAAAGGTCGCGGCGATAACGAAAGTGATCTGAAAGGGAGTTGGGATCTATGGTGATAATTACGTTAATAGGGGAGCATCAGGCCAAGGAAGGAGAGGGGTTCGTCTACAAGGGGCCTTTGACCGAGTGCAGGGAATGCAAACTGAAGGGGGTGTGCTTCAACCTTGACGCCGGGAGCGCATACAAGATCACGGTGATCAGGGACGTGCATCACGAATGCAGGATTCACGAGGAAGGTGTAAGGGTCGTCGAGGTGGAGAAGGTCCCTGTAAGCTGCGCCGTCGGGCAGAAGTTCGCCCATGAAGGTTCGGTCATAACCCTTGAGGGTGTGAAATGCCGGAACCTCGGGTGTGAGAGATACCGTCTCTGCTATCCTGCCGGAGTTGAGCGGAATACGAAATACAAGGTGACGAAGGTGAAAGGCGATATCGAGTGCCCAGAGGGTGGCAAGATCGTCGAGGTGGAGCTGGGATAGACGATCGGACCAGCGTGGACAGGTTTCATTTAGAAGAGATGCACGTCGACCATCGCTCCCTTGTCGATAAGATCGACGTTCGGCGGTATCTCGATCCAGCCATCGGCGTTTGCAATGCTTGTGATCGTTCCGGACTCCTTGAAGACCGAGTGCGCTTCCCCGTCCTTTATCTTCACGGTAAGGAACTGATGCCTGCCCAGGTCCGCGGCATACTTCTTCGCTAGAGGTAGCGTCTGGATAATGTCCCTCTTCGGTGCCAACCTCGCCATCCTTCTGGCCGTCGGCAGCAAGAACACGTATCCATTGGTCAAACAAGCGGTCGGATATCCAGGCATCCCGAACACGGGCGCCTCGCCGATAACGCCGAAGATCGTGGGTTTGCCTGGCTTTATCTGTACCCCATGGAATATTACCTTCCCTAGCTTCGAGACTACCCCTTCAAGCACGTCCCGTTCTCCGGCAGAGCTCCCGCCTGAGAGAACGATCATGTCAGAATCAGAGGCGTCCTGCAATGCACCAGTGAGCGCCTCAGCTGTGTCCTCCACCACATTGTGCAAGATAGGGACGCACCCATTCTCATTCAGTATCGAGGAGATCGTGTGGGAGTTTATGTCGTAGACCTGTCCCTTCCTCAGTTCTGTCCCGACCTCCGCCACCTCATCCCCTGTGGGAATGACCGAAACTTTCGGCCTGGAATACACTTTCGCACCAATGATGCCAAGAGCCGCGAGCACCCCCACCTTCGAAGGCGTCAGGACGTCTCCTGGCCCAAGGACCATCGTGCCCCTCTTGATATCCTCTCCCATCTTGGACACGTTGGACCGAGGAGGCACCGATCTGAATATCTGGACCTTCTTTCCGGACCGCTCCGTGTTCTCCACCATGACCACGGCGTCCGCTCCCTTGGGGATCATGGCGCCGGTGGCGATCTGCACGCACTTACCCTTGCTCACCTCTTTCTTAGGGACCTCTCCGGCATTGACCACGCCGACACAATCCAGCTCGGCTGGATGGAACTTACCGGCGGAGAACGTGTCCTTTGCCCTGACCGCATAACCGTCCATGGCGGACCGATCATACGGCGGGACATCGACAATCGAATGGACCTCCTCCGCCAGGACCCTGTGCAACAGCGATCCGAGCGGGACCCTCTCGGTCCTCTCGATCGGTCTGATGTTGGCTTCGACCAAGGTCTTTGCCTCGGCCAGAGGTATCAGTCTTCCGAGAGGTCTCACCTCTCGACCTCCCACACCATGTGTCCGATCTGCGGCAGGACTATCTTGTCCATGGCCAGCCGGACAGCTCCGGAGGAACCGGGAAGACAGAGTATTATCTTTCCGAACGCGACGCCTCCGACCGCCCGGCTCATCAGGGCGGCAATCCCTATCTCCTCGTAGCTCAGGTGCCTGAAGAACTCCCCGAACCCCTCGATCGACTTCTCCATGAAGGCGGAGACCGCCTCGACCGTCACATCTCTCTTGGCTATGCCAGTTCCGCCGTTGCAGATGATGACCTTGACATCGACGTTCTCAAGATTGGCGATAATCGCACCCTTGATCTCGCTGATGTTGTCGCGGACGATCCGGTAGTCGACGACGAGATGGCCATCGGAGTTCAGCTTCTCGATGATGATGCTTCCGGATTCGTCCGTGTCCTTGGTGCGGCTGTCGCTCACCGTGATAACGGCACATGGAACGTTCTGAACGGCATGTCTCATATGATCCTCATATCCCACGGGTCATTCCCCCTTCTCCTTCGTGACGACCTCGATATCGGCGATGCGCGTGGACGGATACTGTCCCTTCTCGTCCTTCTCCAGGTATTTCACCATGTCCCAGATGGTCAGGAGAGCGGCCGACACGCCGGTCAACGCCTCCATCTCCACACCGGTCTTGTAGTGAGCGATCACCTCGACGGTGCATGACAGCGAATCGTTTGATAGCTCGAAGTCCACCTTGACCGACTCGATCGGTATAGGATGGCAGTACGGAATTATGTCGGGAGTCGACTTGACCGCCTGGATGGCGGTGATCTTAGCAGCCTCCAGCACGTCACCCTTCCTGACCGTCCCGGACCTGATCGCATCCAGGGACCTCTTGCCGAGGACTATCTTGCCTGAGGCAATGGCCTTCCTTCGAACGACATCCTTCTCCCCGATGTCGACCATGCCCTTCAATGTCCTCCCTCCACCCAGACCTCTCCGTCCTCCAGTATCTCTTTCTTCCAGAGCGGAACTACCTTCTTCAATTCGTCGATCAAGAACTCGGCGCCAGCGAAAGCCTCCTTCCTATGTCCGCTCGCCACCGCTATCAGGACGATGTTGTCTCCAGGAGATAGCGACCCGATCCGATGGATGATCGTCACCTCTTCAAGATTGAACTTCTCCATCGCTTTGTCTTTGAGATCCGATAGCTCCTTTTCCGCCATACCCTTGTAAGTCTCCATCTCCAACATCTTGATCTTCCGCCCGCTGTCATCCTCCCTGACCACGCCGACGAACGATACGATAGCGCCGGTGCGCTTGTTTCTGATCTTCCTCAAAGCATCGTCGACGGAGAAATCATCTTCGGTGACAAGTATCAAACGAAACCACCCTAGCCGCCACTCACTGGCGGAAGGAGGGCGACTTCGTCGCCTTCCTTCAACGCCACTTCCTCTCGCGCATACTTCTTGTTGACCGACACGATGATATTGTCGCTGAGACTTCCAAGTTTCGGGTACTTCTCCCTTAGGAGTCCGAGCAGGTCCCCAACCGAAGAACCCACCCTCAGATCCAGGACATCCTCAGGATGTCCGGCGATCTCACGGTATGAGGCAAAGAACTTGACCTTGATATTCAACAACTAACCTCCAGGCAGCCCTACTCAATTTCCCCCATGCGATATATGGATTTCGGTACAATAGGTGCTCGCGGTTAGGTCCCAGCGTCACGCAAGGAGAAGCAACTTCCTGAGGGATTGGGTGACCTTCATGACAGCTTTCATTGTATTCTCCACGCATCGCCTTAGTGAGAAGACTCTCTTCAGCGCAACGACGAATCCTAGAATGGCTTGTCCTTGTTCACCTTGCGGACTAAAAATGGGTCTGCCCAACACACGTTCAGATATCGCAGCAGCTATTATTCCGCCCGGCTTCGGAAGTGCACTTCTTCCGCAGACATTCGAATCTCGGATGCCAAAGGGATTCCACCGTGCCTTGTTCTAGAGCAAAACACCCGCATCTCGTGGCTCGAACTCAATTAGAGATCTTCAGTAGTTTACGCCGCCAACAAGGTCGTGCAATCGTTGTGGGATTGAGCGAGA
>JBGOWR010000155.1:0-3080 GCA_041478695.1 Thermoplasmata archaeon
CATATTCTCTGCCCGATCGTACTCGTCCACGATGTCGAGAATCCCAAGACCGGGATCGTAGTCAATGTGCCGGTCAGGATTATATCGCAGTATTTCATAGTTGAGAACGGGTGCGGGAGTGATCTTAAGAGCATCGACCCCAGTAACTACCGACCCAGAGGACTTGTGCATCTGCCCTTTCCCTTTGAGCTGCACGAACTCGTAGGGGATCGGATAGGGAGGCTCTATGCCGAAAATGTCCCTGGCGAACCTTACTCCAGTGTCATAGGATCCGCCGGCTGCCGCATGGTCCTTGCCGAAAGGCTCGCATGTGACACCAAGGATCTTCCACTTCGCCGCCCATTCGATGCGCCAGGGCAGCTTGCCATCGTCCTTCCGAACGTCAGCCTTGCCATCGTGACCGCAAGAGCACTTATATGAGACGTATGGGAACTCGTAGCCTACTACGGTCACGTCGGCGAATCGTCCGCACTCGGGGCAGCGAGGATTGTATGGAAAGAAGTCGGAAGGGACGTCCCTTCCGGTGACTTGCCTGAGTATACCGGCGACCTTCGCCTTCTCCTTGATGACTGCGTCGATCGCCTCCGCGAGCCTCCCCGTCGAATATAGCTCATGGGTCCAGTAGACCTCCGGTCTGACGCCAAGCTCACTGATGGCGTCCAGGAACGGCTGGATGAAATGATGAGCGTAGTTCATGTGCTCGCCGCAAGGACAAGGAATGCTGCATAAAGGCTTCCCGACCTCATTCTCGTATGACTCTGGCAGGAAAGCGTACCGCCTGCGAAGAGGATCGAAGGAGTCGACGAGGTAGATCAGCTTTGTATCGGCGCCCTTTGCCAAGATGGCCCTATGTACCGCACCTGCCGTGATCGCCTCGCGCAGACTCCCAACATGGATGAAACCAGATGGACTGATGCCTGTGGATATGAGATGCCTGTTCCCTCGGGAAATGAGAGTATTGGAGATGACGTCAGCCCAATGCATGATATCAGACTGGTCCAAACATCCAGCCGAAATATAAACCTATGTAGCTAGGAACAAGAAGCGTTTGCCGATGATGTCGGCCAACCTGACGTGAGTACCGGAAACGTTTTTATATTTCGATACATGATGGGAGGGGCGGTAAGTGAATGGCGAAAAAGAAGAGCGAAGGATTCCAATCCGCGGCGGGCCTCATAAGGTACTTCGATTCCGAGGATTCGAAAGCGTTCCGGATAAATCCTTGGTTCGTCATCTCAACGGCAGTCGGACTGATAGTCCTGGTCGAGATCATGAGACAGCTATTCCCCACCTGAATGCTGTTTCCTTTTGCAGACAGAGCTTTTGATGAGGAGCACACTTTACATGAAATCCTCACGAGGAGGGGAGAAGACATCGATTGCTATCGTGTCCTCTAGGACCTCGACACTGTGTTCGATGTTAGGTTCTACCCAATAGCCGTCACCCTGGCCCAGCGTGTGTTCTTTGCCGGCAATCGTGATTTTGAACTTGCCTTTCTCCAAAAAGCCGATCTGCTCATGAGGATGCTTGTGACTGGGTATCCTTGCGCCCTTCGTTAGGCTGAATTCGATGATCTGGCAATGCTTTCCACAAGCGAGCATTCTGCGAAGAATGCCATCCATGGGCTTCGCAACACTTGCATCCTTTACTCGGAATATCAAGTTCACACCAATTGGTGGAAGGGGCTTGATGGATATAAATCACATTTGTCGGGCTCTTTATACTGTCCGAGTCCGAGAATGGGCTTCTCTGGACACTGGCCGCCAACAGATATATACCCGATTCCACGTAAGTCCCCCTACAACCCCCCGTTTCATATGAGCTGATCGCTATGATGAATGGTAAACAGTACCTTGAAAGCCTTAGGAAGATGAGGACCGAGGCGTATGTTTTCGGAGAGAGGATCGACAGCGTCGCTGACCATCCATTCACGTGGGAGCACGCGAACGCCGTGGCCATGACCTATGAGTTGGCGCATGACCCTCAGCATTCGGACCTCATGATAACCACCTCCCATCTCACCGGGAAGAAGATCAACCGCTTCACCCACATACACCAGAGCGCCGATGACCTCGTTAAGAAGATCAAAATGCTTAGGATGATAGGACGGAAGACCGCCTCCTGCTTCCAGAGATGCGTCGGTTTTGATGCGATGAATGCGGTCTACACGACAACCTTTGAAATGGACCAGAAGCTCGGTACTGGCTATTTCGAGCGGGCCAAGGACTTCGTGAGATCAGTGCAGGAGAACGACCTGATGATCGGAGGTGCGATGACGGACGTGAAGGGAGATAGGAGCCTGAGACCGAGCCAACAGTCAGATCCCGACATGTTCCTGCGCATCGTGGAGAAGAGGGATGACGGGATAGTGGTCAGGGGTGCCAAAGCTCACCAGACTGGCTCCGCGAACTCTCACATGATGTTGGTCATGCCCACCCTGAACATGAGCGCAGACGATGCCAACTACTCTGTGTCGTTCGCGGTCCCTTCGGATGAGAAAGGAGTGATCCACATCCTTGGAAGACAGACCAACGACTCAAGGAAGTACGAGGGGGGAATAGACAGGGGCAATCTGGGCTATGGAATCGTTGGTGGCGAGGCGCTTGTCGTTTTCGATGACGTGTTCGTGCCAAATGAGCGGGTGTTCATGGCGGGTGAGTTCGAGTTCTCCGGCATGCTCGTGGAACGCTTCGCGTCTTATCACCGACAGAACTACGGCGGATGCAAGGCTGGAGTCAGCGACGTGATAATCGGTGCGACCTATGGGCTCGCCCAGGCTCACGGAGTGCAAGACGCGTCTCACGTGAAGGACAAATTGACTGAGATGGTGCACCTGGCAGAGACTCTGTATTGCGGCTCCGTAGCATGCTCGAGCGAGGGAAAAGCGACGAAATCGGGTGCCTACCTGGTCGATCCGCTCTTGGCGAACGTGACGAAGCACAACGTGACGAGATTCATCTATGAGATCGGGAGACTTTCGCAAGACATCTCAGGCGGAATCGTCGCAACGTTGCCATCCCAGAAGGATTTTCAGGATGAGAAGATTGGAAAGTATATTGAGAAATACTGCAAAGGCAAGG
>JBGOWR010000002.1:0-15890 GCA_041478695.1 Thermoplasmata archaeon
GTAAGGTTACCGTCCATGTATTGCATTCGATTGGCTATAGCCCAATTCGAAATTGCATAATCGGTACCAATTATCACGTCGCCATTCGTATATTCCGATGGTAGCACAGCCTGGCCAACGTTTGGTATCCCCAACAGCAACAGGCCAGCGAACGAAGAGAACATCAAGCTCCATACAATCAGAAAGCTAGCTGATTTTCTCACTAGAATACTCAGTCTCATTATCCCACCTGGTACATTTACTGGGGATAAAGTAGGAGCATAACATTATAAAAACATATCTTTGCCCGTAATGTTATCTGATAATATGTTCGCCACTACCCTCTGACCTACCTCTCTTTTTTCGCAAGAAAGGTCATTATATGTGAGCTTTACAATTAAATAGTTCAAATAAATACAGATCTAGCCCAAGAGCGTCTATGCGAGCGGAACAAGGAAGCCCTCTCATTTCCTGCGTATGATCCTTCTTATGGATACCGCTCTCTTAACTTCTGGACCTTTCTGATCTCCCTCTGATGCACCCTCTTCCGATGGTGCCGCCCCTTCCTTCACCTCTCCAACGACCACACCAAGGTCGGCTCCGCACGCATAGCATTTCTCGGAGCTTGTATCAACGATCGTGCGACAGTTGGGGCAAAACTTCTCTACCTGCACCGGTCTCTGTTGAGGCTCTTCCACTCGGGGGGATTCGACCGGCTCAGGACGAGCTTCAACAACTGGAGAGATACTGGGCTGAGCGGTGACGGTCTTGGCAGGCTCTGGCGCAAAGGCCGGCGCCGATTCGACTACTGGATGAGTCTTGGCTGCCTCTTCCGCCATTCTCGCCTCTTCCTCCACAGCTCTCCTTGCTCTCTCGTCTGCGGCCCTCCTAGCGGCCTCTTCCACAGCTCTATTCGCCTCTCCCTCCGCGACCAGACATGCTGGGCAAGAGCCCGAGCCCGTCGGGATCGCTTCACCGCACTTAGGACAGAGATCCTCCTTGACCTCGACGGTCTCTGGAACGAGCGCCTCCCTTCTCGACAGTATCTTCTCTCGCTCGCTCAACGCAGCCTCACGCTCGTTCAGTATCTTCTCCCATTCGACGAATCTCTTCTGTCCGTCCATCACGAGCTGCTTGCTCTCCGAGAGGAGGTTTTCTCGCTCCTCGGCCACTTTGATCTTCGCCAGAAGTTCCTCCCTCTTTGAGGTCAGGTCCTCCAATATCTTCTTGATCTCGCGTTCCTCACTGAGGACCTTCTCCTCGATTCCCGACATGCTGTCGATCATCTTTTTAATCTTCCCTTCATAGGAGATCGACTGCTCGGTGAGTCTATGGATCTCCGCCTCCTGTTCGGTGATCTCGCGCTGGTGCTTCTCGAGTCCGATCCTCGCTGCGCGCATCTCCCCGTCCCTCTCCCTGAGCTCTATCGATATCGCTTCGAGGTCCGATTCTACCTTCGCTACTTCCGTTTCGCGCGGGACCAGTTCCCCCTCGCGCTTCTCCAGTTCCTTTGCTTTGATCTCAAGCTTCTGAGCGTGGTCGTCGATGAGTCTCTTCCGCTCCTTCAACTCCATCTCGCGGACGTCGAGTTCTTCCCTTCGCTTCTTGAGTTCGACCTCTTGCGTTTTGATCTTGTCCTTGAATTCCTCGATGACTTGCCATATTGGAACGCTATCTTCAGGCAATGACCTTCCTCCTTAGCCCCATATGCCAGGTTTCAACTAGTATCGTTTGATTCTTTAAGATGTTTTCCTAGACCAGAGTGGGCCCTAATATCGTCAGACCGCCCTCTCCGACCTCCACCGTGTGCTTCTCCATGCTGTGCTCGCAGGCCCTCATCTTGTCCACTCGTATGTACCTGACAAGCTTTCCCCTTGTTCTGTCAAAGCCCAGTTCGATTATCCCGTCGACGAGGAACGCCTCGTTCCCGAGAACCTCGCTCGGACCACCCTGAGGACGCTCCATCACGATGAATGACAGTAGATTGAAGTCTCGCAGCGTCTTGAAGAAATAGAACATCTTCTTGCGCATGCACTTCATATCTTCCATCAACGAGTAAAGCCCTCCGAGCGAATCGAGGGCAAAGACCGTGAACTTCTCCTTGTGCTTGTTCTTGAAGTAGCCTATCATCTGTTCGATGAAGTGCACGTAGTCCGTGGGATTGTCGACCTCGATCACATCATCGAGCTCCCTGAGATCGGTGAAATCGGAGATCTCGAGGTTGGAGCTGATCTTCAGGCCGAGGCTCCTCATGTTCTTGAGGTTGCTGTCTGCGCTTTCCTCCAGCGTCACATAGAGCCCGAACTCTCCCGTCCTTTCCAGGTAGGAGGACATCAGAGAGTAGCTGAAGCTTGTCTTCATCGATCCCGGAGGGCCCGTCACCAATATGACCTTTGGCGGGTCCACGTCGGTCCTGAAAATCTTGTCGAGCCCTTGCATCGAGTTCTTGAACATCCTCATCCACCACTGAGCGGTCGATTCCATTGCCTGATATGATAATAAAGCTTTCCAGAAGATTACCATATTCGCGACTGTCACCTTGAACAAGGGAGTTTGACGGATGCCCCGTTCTCTATCACTCCTCTCCCTGTCCGTTATCATCCTCAGGCGACACTTGGGGAAGTATGTCTAGATCCTCCTTGGCCTCCGTTTGGTCGACCATCCTCTCCTCCTTTTCGCCGACCAATCGAGCGACCGCCGTCACCCTGTCGTCTTCCCGAAGGCGCATGATCCTCACACCCATCGTCGCCCTTCCGACGACCCTAATGTCTGCGACAGGAGTCCTTATCACCATCCCTCCGGTGCTGGTGACTATCAGCTCGTCCTCTCCGAGAACATCTAGAGCGGTGATGACCCGTCCGTTCCTCTCGCCGGTCTTCATCGTAATGACGCCCCTGCCCCCCCTCTTCGTCTTGCGATAGTTGCTGACCAATGACGTCTTCCCGTACCCATTTTCCGTCATCGTAAGAAGCTTCGATTCGGAGGTCACTGCGGCCATGCTGACGACCTCGTCGCCATCGTACAGCCTTATCCCTATGACCCCTTTCGCAGGTCTCCCCATCGACCGCACATCGCTCTCGTTGAAGCGGATCGCCTGGCCATCCTTCGTCGCGATTACGATCTCTTTCGTACCGTCCGTAAGCCTCGTGTCAACGAGCTCGTCTCCTGACTCGAGGCCGAGGGCGATGATGCCTGACATACGTACATGACCGTAGGCGGACAGCTTGGTCTTCTTGATTGTGCCCTTCCTCGTGGCGAACACCAGGAAGTGCTGCTCGTCAAACTCCTTGACTGGAATCGTGTCGAGGACCTTCTCCCCTTCGTCGAGGCCTGGAAGTAGGTTCACGATCGGCTTCCCTTTCGAATGCCTCCCTCCGACAGGTATCATGTACGCCTTCAGCCAGTAGACCCGCCCGTGGTTGGTGAAGAACATGATGTAATTGTGCGTCGATGTGACGAAAAGGTCGACGACGTGATCCTCCTCCTTGGTCTCCATGCCAATAAGTCCGACGCCGCCTCTCCTCTGCTGCTTGTATGTGTTGATCGGTAGGCGCTTGATGTAGCCGTCGTGGGTGATGATCACGACCATATCCTCGACCGGGATCAAATCCTCGATATCAAGGTCGATTGCGTCGTGCACTATCTCCGTCCTTCGGTCGTCCTCGTGCTTCTCTCTGATCTCGAGCAGCTCGGCCTTGATCATCTCCATGATCATTCTCTCGCTGGCCAGGATGTTCTCAAGATCCCTTATCATCTTTTCGATGTCCTGGAACTCCTTGCGCAGATTGTCGATCTCGAGGCCCGTCAACTTCTGCAGACGCATGTCGAGGATGGCCTTCGCCTGATCGTCAGATAGTTCGAATCGAACGATGAGAGCGGCGCGCGCCTCGTCGCCGTTCTTGGCGGCGCGAATGATCGCGATCGTCTCGTCTAGCGAATCGACCGCTCTGATCAAACCCTGGAGGATGTGGTCTCTTCTCCTCGCCTCTTCAAGCTCGAACTCCGTCCTTCTGATCACTACTGACTTCCGGTAGTCGATGTAGCTCTGGAGCGTTTCTTTCAACGTGAGAACGCGGGGCTCATTGTTCACCAGAGCGAGGTTGATGACACCGAATGTGACCTCCATTTGGGTGTGAGAGAAAAGCTGATTGAGGACGATTTCCTCCATGACATCTTTCCTAAGCTCGATCACGATCCGCATGCCATCTCGGTCAGACTCGTCCCTAAGGTCAGTGATTCCATCGATCCTCTTGTCCTTCACGAGGTCCGCGATCGCCTCGATGAGGTTTGCCTTGTTGACCATGTAGGGGATCTCGGTGACGATGATCCTCTTCCTGTTCTCCCGATCCTCGGTCTTGGTTCTAGCCCTGACCTTCAGTCGTCCTTTGCCGGTCGAATAGGCCTCGATGATGCCGCTCACGCCGTATATGATGCCGCCTGTCGGGAAGTCTGGACCTTTGATGAACTCCATCAGGTCCATGACCTCCATGTTCGGATTGTCGATCAGGTGAGTGACGGCATCGACGACCTCACGCAGGTTGTGCGGTGGGATGTTCGTCGCCATCCCAACAGCAATACCAGATGATCCATTGATAAGCAAGTTCGGAAGCTTCGCCGGAAGGACCGCGGGCTCCTTCAGACTACTGTCGAAGTTGTCGACGAAGTTGACGGTGTCCTTCTCGATGTCCGAGAGCATCTCCTCAGCGATCTGCGCCAAACGGCACTCGGTATATCTCATGGCGGCGGCAGAGTCGCCGTCCACGCTCCCGAAGTTGCCCTGGCCATCGATCAATGGATAGCGCATCGAAAAGACCTGAGCCATCCTTACCAACGAATCATAGACGGCCATGTCGCCGTGTGGGTGATACTTTCCCAGACAGTCGCCTACGACCCTTGCGCTCTTCTTGAGAGCCTTACCAGAGGTGAGACCCATGTCGTACATGGAGTAGAGAATCCTTCGGTGAACGGGCTTTAGACCGTCCCTAACGTCAGGTAGCGCCCTGCCGACTATCACGCTCATAGCGTAGTCGATGTAGGATTTTTTCATCTCAGCTTCGATGGTCCGTTGAACGACTTTTTGTGTTGCCTCTTCCATCTTATCACCTACACGTCCAGATTCTCGACCTCTTTTGCATGTGCGCTGATGAACTCCTTCCGCGGCAACACTGCGTCCCCCATCAACACACTGAACAATTCATCTGCTCTGAGAGCATCCTCCACTGTGACCTTCTTCAGCACCCTGGTGGCAGGGTCCATGGTAGTCTCCCAAAGCTGTTGCGGGTTCATCTCTCCCAGACCTTTGTACCTCTGTACGGAAGCCCCTTTGCCATACAGCTCCAACGCACTAGCTCTCTCCCTCTCGGTGTAGGCGTAGAGTTCCTTGCTTCCCTTCGAGACCCTGTACAGCGGGGGTTGGGCGATGTACACATAGCCGTTGTCGACCAGCGGGCGCATGTGCCTGAAGAATAAGGTCAACAGGAGGGTCCTGATGTGCGCGCCATCGACATCTGCGTCCGTCATGATGATGACCCTATGATATCTGGTCTTGGCGAGGTCGAAATCCTCCTTTATCCCTGCGCCAAGGGCTGTGATGAGGTTCCTGACCTCGGCGTTCCTTAGTATCTTGTCCATCCTCGCCTTCTCTACGTTCAGTATCTTCCCTCGAAGCGGTAGGATCGCCTGGAAGTCCCTGTTTCGCCCCTGCTTCGCGCTTCCACCGGCCGAGTTGCCTTCCACCAGGAAGATCTCCGATTTCGCAGGGTCCTTCTCAGTGCAGTCAGCGAGCTTGCCTGGCAAACTGGCGGACTCGAGGAATCCCTTCCTACGCGTAAGCTCCCTCGCCTTCCTGGCCGCCTCTCTCGCCTGTGAGGCCAATATCGCCCTGCTGACGCATGCCTCAGCGACCCTCGGATTCTCATCGAGATACTGGAAGAGCTTCTCATTGATGAACGCCTCGACGATGCCCTTCACCTCACTGTTCCCGAGCCTCGTCTTCGTCTGGCCCTCGAACTGCGGCTCTGCGATCTTCACGCTAAGGATCGCGGTCAGGCCTTCTCTCACGTCCTCACCGCTGAGCCCCTCTTCGTTCTCTTTCAGGAAGTTCTGCTTCCTGGCGTAGTCGTTCACCGTCCTGGTAAGGGCCGATTTGAGGCCAATCAGGTGCGTCCCGCCCTCGATCGTATTAATGTTATTGACGTATGTGTAGACGTTCTCGGCGTAGGAATCGGTGTACTGCATCGCAACCTCGATCAGGACGTTGTCCCTCTCGCCGCTGAGATATATTGGTTTCTCGTGGAGGACGGTTCTCGTCTTGTTTATATGGGTAACGAACGCGACAATGCCGCCCTCATATTGGAACTTCTCTTGTCTGCCACTCCGGTGATCCGTGAAAATGATGATGACGTTCCTGTTGAGGAAGGCCAGGTCCATGAGGCGATGGACGAGTATCTCGTCGTCGAAATTGACGTCGCTGAAGATCTCGGGGTCCGGTTTGAATGTGATCGTCGTCCCAGTACCGTCCGCCTCCCCGACGATGTGCAAGCGGTCGACGATGACGCCTCTCTCGAACCGGACGAGCTGTTCCTTGCCTTCCCTTCTTATCCTCGCCTCTAGCCACTCTGACAGACTGTTGACGACTGACAGCCCGACGCCGTGCAGACCCCCCGATACTTTGTAGCTCTTTCTATCGAACTTGCCTCCTGCATGCAAGGTCGTCATGACTATCTCTACGGCTGGCCTGTTGTACTTCGGGAGGATGCCCGTAGGAATTCCTCTCCCATCGTCGGAGACCGTGACGCTGCCGTCCGTGCTGACCGTGACTTCGATCTTGGAGCAGAATCCCACCATTGCCTCGTCGATGCTGTTGTCAACTACCTCGAACACGAGGTGATGAAGACCACGACTGTCAGTGCTCCCGATGTACATGCTCGGGCGCTTCCTGACGGCCTGGAGGCCTTCCAGGACTTGTATCTTGTCCGCATCGTAACTAGGGTCTTCCATGTCGTTCATCCTCTAATTTGCACTAGGCTGAATTCGCAGTCAATAGGTCAACTCGCTATGTCAACCATTAGATAGCTAAACCTGCCTCCCATCCTTCCTTCTGACAAGTTTTCCTAATGCCATCATACTATAAATAAACTTCGAGTACGCTGGATATATAAGGCAAACCAACCATTCAAATGCCCGAAAACTGGGATTCTCGACAATTCAAGAAAGAGGACCTAGGGGCATGTCGATGGTCCCTATTAGGGATTCATTTCTCCGATTCCCTGGCGGGCATAAACCATAATAATAAGAAGGCGATTAGACCAAGGATACCGATGATGAAACTGGCAAGACTGGGTCTAACGGATGAGATCAAAATGGTGGCCCTGAAGGAGGGGGTCGACCCCGAGGTCGTCAGACGAAGGGTCGCCGACGGGAGGATCGTCATCCCTTCGAACCCTTTGCACTCTCCAGCCCCTTGTGGGATAGGCGAGGGGCTCACAACGAAGGTCAACGTGAACATAGGCACCTCAAGAGACATGGCGGACTTGGAGAACGAGCTCGCCAAAGCTAGGGTAGCGGTGGAGCACGGGACAGATGCCCTGATGGACCTGAGCACTGGGGGAGACATCGACGCTGTAAGAAGAGCGATCATCAGGGAGGTGCGAGTACCTGTCGGAACGGTCCCTATCTACCAGACTGGACTGAAGGCCGCAAGGGAAAGCGCGGTAGTGGACATGGACGAGGACGACATATTCAGAGGAATTGCCCTCCATGCCAAGGATGGGGTGGACTTCATGACGGTCCACTGCGGGATAACCAAAGAGAGCGTCGAACACCTGAAGCGTTCAAGAAGAGTGACTGATGTCGTTTCCAGAGGCGGCTCGTTCCTGGTGGCGTGGATCCTTCACAATGGGAAAGAGAACCCTCTCTATGAGAACTTCGACTATCTTCTTGAGCTGGCAATAGAGTACGAGTTCACGATCAGTCTTGGCGATGGTCTAAGGCCTGGATGCATTCACGACGCCACGGACGGCCCTCAGCTCCAAGAACTCATAATACTAGGGGATCTGGTCAGAAGGGCCAGACGGAAAGACGTACAAGTGATGGTGGAAGGACCGGGTCACGTTCCCCTGGACCAGATAGAAGCGAACGTGAGGATCGAGAAGGCGGTCTGCGATGGAGCGCCATTCTACGTCCTTGGGCCTCTCGTCACCGACATCGCGCCTGGGTATGATCACATTTCGGGTGCGATCGGTGGGGCTCTAGCCGCTTACTACGGAGCGGACTTCCTCTGCTATGTCACACCAGCGGAGCACCTCTCGCTTCCAAACGTGGAGGACGTTAAGGAGGGATTGATAGCTAGCAAGATTGCGGCTCATGCTGCCGATGTCGCGAGAGGAAGGGGCTCGGAAAGAGATCTGAGAATGGCACAAGCTCGAAAGGCTTTGGATTGGGAGGGCATGTTCAAGGAAGCCCTCGACCCAGAGAAGGCCAGAAAGTACAGGACAAGAGGGATGACTAAGGAGACGGAAGGGTGCTCGATGTGTGGAGACGTCTGTGCGATCAAGATACTGAAGGACTATCTCAAGAAGGACGGCACTTGTTAAGTTCTCCAAGCCAGAGAAGCGTGGGTGATCGTGGAGCCACTGGAGGGTTTTGAACCCCCGACCTACGGTTTACGAAACCGTCGCTCTTTAGCGATCGCGGATTGCCGCTGAGCTACAGTGGCGTATTGAAGCACAACAAAACGTCCCCCGATTTATATTTTCTTATGGTCGCGTCGCTTCTCGAACGTTGCAGTGGTCGAGAAGTCTGATCTCACCCTATGAAATCGCGGCTGTTTTCCAGCGATAGGAGGTCTGCATAAAGGATTTAAGATTTCACCGCGATTGACTGACGGTCAGTGTGCTAGCTGAGATTGGGATACCAGAAGGAAAGGTCGTCGAAAGACAGAACGGGTCCGACACAGCAATCAAGAAGATGCTCGACGAGGTCAGGAAGTACGCGTTCTCAGGGTACCTGAAGGTCGCTCTTTTGCAGGATGGTGACAGGGCCGAGGGGTTGATCGTCTTCGATGCTGGCGACCCTGTGAGTTCTGTCTACGTGTTTAGAAGATCCGGGTCGGATTGCGAGAGAACGTACAAGGGAGGAAAGGCCGTCGAATATGTTTGGCAGGACTCTGTCTGCTCAAACGCTGTCATCTCTCTTCATGTGAAGATACAACCGCAAGAGATCGGCAGGCTCCTCCAAGGTTCCGAGATCAACCGCGTAGAGCTTCTTCCTCCTCCTTGGATCCCTCATCCCGTGACCATGATCGATGAGGAAATGCTGAAAGGCATGGATGCAGAGGTCGCGAAGAAGATCCTGGCCTGGTCGGAGAACGGATATGACGTGCAAAGACTACTGACCCTTCACGACAACAGCCCCCAGAAGGTGACCAAGTCGCTGTCCTATTTCGAGGCTAGCATCGAGAAGCTAGAAGAGATGAAGGAGACCTTGCAGTTCCTGAAGACAGAGGGATATGAGAGGGAGGCCGAGTCCCTCTTGAGGAAGATGAGGGACCCGGAGAGGGTCTCGGACACTCAGGCAGAGCTGGAAGCGCTTCGGAACAGGATAGAGAGGTCAGACTCAAAGGTCATGGCTGAGAAGCAGATCCAGGATGATAGGGAAAGGAAGAAGCTAGATGAACGCATCGATGGGGTCTACGACCTCATACTACAGTATCACAAGATGAGCTCTCAGGGAACCCCGAAAAAGAAGAAATGCCCCAAATGCGGTGGGGCCCTGAACTCGAGAGGCGACTGTCCGAAATGCATTGGAACCGAAGAAACGGTAGCATTTGGGCGTCCTCTAAACCCGCGCTTGACGTTCGAGAGTTTCGTGACCGGACCGAACAGCTCCTTCGCCGAGGCGGCGGCAAAGGCTGCCGCGATGTCTCCTACCAAGGTCTACAACCCCCTTTTCATATACAGCAGGTCCGGGCTCGGGAAGACCCATCTCCTTCAAGCGATAGGCAACCACGTCAGGAAGAACAGCCCCAAATTGAAGATCATGTACTCATCCACGGAGGCGATCGAGGAGGAGTTGGTCCGTTCGCTGGCCTCAAAGAGACTGGAGGATTTCAGGTCAGTGTATCGCGAGGCCGACGTTCTGATGATCGACGACCTTCAGTTCCTCGCAGGCAAAGAGCAGATCCAGGAGGAGATGTTCCATATTTTCGATGACGTCCTGGACAAAGGCGGACAGGTGGTGATGGCCTGCGACAGACTGCCGAAGGATATCCCATCCCTTGGAGATAGGCTGGCAACAAGGTTCGAGGCGGGTCTGATCGTAGACATCCAGCCACCTGATCTCCAGACAAGACTGGCGATACTCGAGAAGAGGACCAGAGATGACAAGCTGTCAGTACCGAAAGACGTTCTGGCGTTCATCGCTGAAGTGTGCAGAGATAACGTGAGGCAGCTGGAGGGGGGGTTGAACCGGGTCGTCGCCTTCTCTTCGCTCATGCGTTCGGACATAACGACGAAACTCGCAAAGGAGATACTCACCCGAGAGACGAAAGATGTCAAGAGCTCGAGCATCAAGGTGGAAGTCCAGGAAGGCATCAGCTATCTGGTGGAGGAAGAGAAGCCGGAGGTCTCGCACAGATTGTTCGTGACCAAGCTTAAGGAAGGCTACAAGGGTCTGGCCATTACCCGGGGACACCCGAGGGTGCTGAGGGAGAAGCTTGGGAGCACTGATGCGGTGGTCTTCTGGCTGACGGATCACGAGTCGAAGACGGAGCGCACCGTCTCCCCCTCGCTCGAAAGGATCATGCTCATCATCGAGGAGTTCATTCGACCTGACAAGAAGAGCGTGGTGCTTCTTGACGACATACAGTATCTCATAAGCAACACGACATTCGAAGGGATCGTGCGCTTCATAAGGAGCATCGTGGACGAGATCTCTGAGAGACCCTCGATATTCCTCATATCTGTCAATCATCAGAGCCTCAGGTCCCAGGAGTGCTCCATACTCGAGAGAGAGATGGAAGTGATAAGAACACGCGAATGAGCCGGCTGCCGACATGACTAAAGATGCCTGGCTTCGGTCTTGAATTCGATCAGTCTCTCGAGCGCATCTTCCTGGTTGCCGCGCTTGAACGCTACCCCGGCGTCCTTGAGTATCTTGACCAGCGCCGAGACGTCCCTTCCTTCCGCCTTTGCATCGAGCAGGACGCCTTTGGCCTTCTTCAGCTCCCCCTTCATGACTTCTGGGAGAGATCCGTATAGCTCCTCCCTTCCCTTTCTCGCCAGTATTCCCATCATGCTCCAGTCGCCATGTTGTCCTGCGTCCCTTGCCTCGTTGAGGAGCTTCCTTGCATTGCGGACGTCGATATAGAACCGCTCCGAGTTCTGGATAAGCCGTTCGAGAGTGTCGCAGATCTCGTTGGCCTCGACATATTTGCCTGTCGTCCTTTCGGCCTCGGTCCTCCCGATCTTTCCTTCGGTGAGTGCTCCCGCGGGATCCCCGGCCTCCATCTTGGCCTTCACATTCATAATAGCGTCGATGATCGCGGCCGGGTCCGATCCCGATTTCTTCGCCATTTCCGCGAGTTTCTCTAGGTACTCGACATCCCGGTTTATCCTTTCATCAATCGCAAGCTTGACGCTTTCAAGACAGTCTTTGACGAACCTGACCGCCGAAACGACGTCCCTCTGCCTTCCGGCCTTGACGGCCTTGTCTATGTAACGCCTTCCCTCAGCAACATCGATCCCATAGTCCGCCGCGAGAGCGAGAAGGGGCTTCACCTCCTCGACCAACAAAGGAAATTGCTTCCTCATCTCGATGTCCTGAGGCGTCTCCGCGACCGTTGCCGGTGCGGGTTCGGCAACGATCGACTGGGATACCTCTTTGATCACAGCTTCGGCTCTTGGTGTCTGGGTTGGGATCGCTTGAGGTTCTCGAATTGGGGACGGGGCACCTTCAGATGTGACCAGCACTTCAAAAACCGCGCCGCACTTAGGGCACTTGTCGCTGTCGCCCGGCACAGCGGTACCACAATCTTGGCAAAGAAACTCGGAGACCTCTTCTATCACGAACTCGACCCCGCACTTGGGGCATTTCGACACCTCGCCGACGATGTGGGTCCCACACTCAGGGCAGTCGAACTCGAGCAATTCGTCCGAATCCCTGCCCTCCCCCAAATCGCCGCCATCGGCCAACAAACCACCTGCTGCTGGGGCTACTAATTGACTTAGAAATATATAGTTATGGTTGTCAAAGCAATATAGCATTGAATCTCAGATGGAACCGACCATGCTTTTCATCCTAAGGGCATCCTTCTCAAGAAGAGGTGTTTCGCTGATCACCGTCGCGTCCCTGTGAATTCCCACGAGGACTTCGGCCAAGAACGAGAAATCGGGGTCTTTCGCGGCGAGAGGAAGATGTCTTTTCTCGCCAGCATCCGTGTATTCGATGCAGCTGAAGTGACAATGCATGTGATCATCATCGATGGCCTCCACTTCATCGATGATCTCATGGAAGTCCGCGGCTGACCCAAAACGCCCGTTGCTCCTGGCGTGGATGTGTCCGAAGTCGACCACTGGAATCACGCCCTCCACCACCTTGACGACCTCCCCTATCTCGGGGAGGGTGCCCCATGTTCCCTTCTTTCCCATTGTCTCCAGTCCCATCTTAGAGTTCAGGCCTTCCTCATCCATCAGTTCCTTGCACCTTTGAAGGCCCCGTATAACAGCATTTGTCGCACGCCTCGGGCTCTTCCCGGAATAGGATGCGGCATGAAACACTATCACCCATGCCCCCATCTGATCCGCGATCCTGGCTGTTCTCAGGATCCACTCGACGCTCTTGTTCACCGTCGTCCTGTTGGCGGAATTGAAGTTGATGTAGTAAGGAGCGTGTGCGCTAAGCAAGATCCCGAGTTCCTCAGCCCTTCTCCCAAAGGACCTGGCCTTTCTTTCTTCCATTCTGGCCTGGCGGACGAATTGGACCTCGAGGGCGTTGAGGCCCAGTCGATGGACGGTCTCCAACGCATCGATTGGGCTCTTGCTGCCCTCAGGATATCCTGCGGGACCGAAGTATAGCATAACCCTAGCTATCGACTCGATGATAGTTAATCCTTGACTGGTCCTTCCGCAGACGATCCCGATCTTCACGAGCCATTCTTGTTTGATCGTTCTGCAAAGATTATCTACCTGTGAGGATGTTCTATATGCTGGGTCGACGAGGAATGAAAATAGAATCGGTGCTCATAGAGAAACCTTCAGATGTTAATGTCATAGTGGGCCAGTCCCACTTCATAAAGACGTCAGAGGACCTCTACGAGGCCTTGGTGAACTCCGTTCCCGGCATGAAGTTCGGGGTCGCGTTCTGCGAGGCCTCTTCGGACAGGCTGGTAAGAGTGGAAGGCAACGACGTCGAGTTGAAGGAGTGCGCAGCAAAGAACGCCGAGAGGATCGGGGCAGGGCATTGCTTCGTGATAATCATAAGGAATGCGTACCCGATCAACGTCCTCAAGAACATAAAGGACACGCCGGAAGTGTGCAACATCTTCTGCGCGACCGCCAATGAGGTGGAGGTGCTGGTAGCTGAGACGCAGAAGGGGCGCGGGGTCATTGGAGTGATAGACGGGCAGACTCCGCTGGGAGTTGAGAAGGATGAAGAAACCAAGAAGAGAAGGGAACTGCTCCGCAAGTTCGGATACAAGCTCTAAGGTAGAGATCGAGAACCTAGATGAATACGAAGCCTCGGCGAAGTATTATGATATCTGGACCGAAGGTTTCACAGAGGACATTAGCTTTTATGAACAACTGGCGGATACGACCGGTTCCCCGGTCCTTGAGTGCATGTGCGGGACAGGCAGGATCCTGATCCCGCTTGCCAGGAAAGGACACGAAGTAACCGGTGTCGACAAGAGCGCGGCCATGCTCGATTGCCTGACGGCCAAGCTGGGACTTCTGGACGATGATGTCCAAGGGAAGATAGATGTCATTCACGGAGATGTAAGGGACTTCAAGACCAAGGGGCGTTTCAAGCTCGTGATAGTGCCCTTCAACTCCTTCTTGCACCTGCTGGAGACAGAGGATCAGGAGGCCGCCCTCAAGAACGTCTGGAAGCATCTGACGAAAGATGGGCTTTTGAGCCTTAGCATTTTCAATCCGAGATTGGACAGACTGGAAGAGGTCATCAGGCACAGGGGTACGAAGCTGACGGCCCAGGGAGAGATCATCTCGAAATTCGAATGCCAGGTCTTCGACCAGTCGTATCAACGAACAACGGTTCATTACTTCTACGACATCTCGAGACAGGACCGTCCGTTGAGAAGGATCACTACGACCTTCACCCTCCGATACCTCTTCCATCGGGAGGCACTAGACCTCCTGAAGAGATGCGGGTTCGACGTGATCGAAGTGTACGGCGACTATGAGTTCAATCCTTTCAAGAAGACGAGCGAGCTGATGATCTTCGTGGCAAGGAAGACGAAATGAAGGTTGGACTGATTGACCTGGACCGGACGCTTGGTTGCGGGCAGGTCTTCAGATGGTCGAAGGACGGTGGATGGTGGAAGGGCGTCATTTCGAATCGCGTCGTAAAGGTGAGACAACGCGGAACGAACATCGAGGTCGTTGGCGATGTCGATGAGGCTGCACTCATGTCCTACTTCAGAGCCGATGACGATCTCGATCGGATCGTGCGTGAGATATCAAAGGACGACCACATGGCGCAGCTCGTCAAAAGGTTCGATGGGCTCAGGTTGGTCAGACAGGACCCATGGGAATGCGCTTCAGCATACACACTTGCAACTTATGCCAGCATCCCTCGCATAGAGGGGATGATAGAGAACGTTTGCAGGGCTTTCGGTCACGAGATCGCTGGAGGATCGTACTCATTTCCCCGACCAGAGGAGATACTGGAGAACGAAGAAGGGGCCAAGCACTGCAATCTTGGTTTCCGCTGCCGAAGGTTTGTCGAGTTCGCAAGGAGGGTGGAGAGATCCGATCTGGACTTCGACCGATTGAAACAGATGGAGTATCGTGACTGCGTGGAGGAACTGAAACGATTTGAGGGGGTCGGGGACAAGGTCGCCGACTGCATTGCTTTGTTCAGCCTCGACCATCTCGAGGCGTTCCCGATCGACGTCAGGATAAAGAGAGCGATGGAGAGGCTGTATTCTCTATCGGGCAGCTACAAGAAGGTGAGTGGATCCGCACGTGAATATTTCGGAAGATATGCCGGTTACGCTCAAGAGTATATTTTCATCTCGGAGAAGAAAGACAAGGTAGACTCCTGAACGGCTTTCATTCCATCTGGGGGCAGACGCAGAGAGGTGCCTTGAGCCCAGTGTGGGTCTCATATATGGAAACAAGCATTCCGCTCTTCTTCACCATCTCGCAGATCCTGCAGGTCTCGGTCACGATATCCGATCCGTTCGCTATCCTGGTCGCTGAATGCTCCACCTCTTTCTTGAAGTCCCCGTACTTACCACTTGTCTCCATCTCTTTGCTTGTGCCCCGCTTGGACTTCAAGTATTGAGAGATCGCCGCGTCTGTCACGCCGAAGCGCCTTGCTACTTCCGCCTGAGTAAAACCGTGCTTGTCGACGAGCTCTCTGGCCAATTCCCTGCGTATTGAGGGAAGTACATACCATACGATCAGTTCGCAAGGAATCTTCATGCGAATATGATAGGACTTAACGATATTAAAAGGTTATAATCTGAGTACCGCAAAGTCCGAAGTGACCTCTCGCTTTCCCCATTCTGACGGGGGATCGCCTGGATGATTCTTCGAACACCGACGGTCGAACAGGATGTGGAGAAATGAAGATAAATCGGGACGATAGATTATTGGTCGGAACCATCATTACCCTTTATTCTCAGAACGTTCTAGAGGCGATTTGATGCCGATCGACGAAGTCGTAGTGAC
>JBGOWR010000091.1:0-4223 GCA_041478695.1 Thermoplasmata archaeon
ACCGCTGAGAAGTCATACATCGTCCCGACGGTGCTCAGCCCCGAACACTCCGATCTAGCTCCATGTGGAATGCTCTCGGACTGTAGAGACTGTCATGCCTTTAAGGAAAAGAAATGCATGGGTTGTCCGGCAACTGGTCAGTATCAAGGCTGGTTCTATTAGTTCCGTTCACGAGTTAATCACTGGTTTGACCTTGCTCTCGACATCGTGGTACTTTCTTCGGAATCAGAATGCGAAGTTCACAAGGCCTATTAGCACAGAAACCTCGATCAATGGTCAGACTACGTGGTTAAAGGTGAGGGACGTCCCGAACATTCTCTTCTCTTCCGACTGTCATCAGGTATTATCGCACCTGGGCCGACGCCCAAGAACATCGCCAGGAATATCCAGAGAGTAAGCTATCTGTTCAAGGAAGAGAGTCTCTTTGTGACTCTCTCAGACGTATCCTACCCTTCCAAGTCGATCAGAGCAGATAGAGATCGGGCATAGCGTGGACCCAACACACCAGTGCTGCTCAACTAGTTCGACAGAAATGGAACTACCTACGAGATTGCGAACCATACAATCCGACACATTCACGATTGCATCGAGACACACCGCATGGCAAGGGATTTATCAGAAGAATCAGTTACCACGCCGAGAGCCGAGTGCTTCCTATGAAGACAAGGATAGCGATGGTTGGTGGATTTCTCGGAGCTGGCAAGACAACGCTAGCGACAAGGATTGGATCAGAGCTCAAGAAACAAGGCAAGTCGGTCGCGATAATCACAAACGACCAGGGCGAAGCGCTCGTTGATACTCAATTCTCGAAGTCGCTTGGTTTCGATGTCTCTGAGGTTCTTCGAGGTTGCTTTTGCTGCAAATTCCCAGATTTTCTAAGAAGCGCAAGAACACTCGTTTCAGCCTCCAGACCAGACATCATTCTCGCAGAGCCAGTCGGAAGTTGCACGGATCTTCTCGCGACAGTGATTGCACCATTGAAAGCGATCTATCCAGATGAGTTCGAAGTCGCTCCCCTGATTATCCTCGTGGACTCCACAAGACTGCTTTCGGAAGCGGTCGCTTCAGAAACGCCAGGAGACTATCTTCGAAAGCACCAGATCGAAGAGGGCGAGGTAGTCGTGATCTCCAAGACGGACATGGTACCACACGAACGTCTTGAAGAGCTGAGAGAGATCGTTCACAGGATAAATCCAACGGCCACGATTGTGCCCTATTCATCTGTCAAAGGGACTGGGCTTGCTGAGATCATGCAGAGCGTGACATCGGACAGAACAAGTAGTAATCGACCGGTCGAGATCGACTATGATGTTTACGCCGCTGCAGAAGCGGAGTTGGGTTGGTACAATGGCAGATGCGAGGTCGTTCTTCCAAACAAGGTTGATACATATGACATCGCGATGAGGATCTTGAGGGATCTGTCCAGCAAGTATGAAACCGATGATGTCGCTCATGTCAAGCTCATGCTCGTCTCCGAATCCAATGCTCTCAAGATCAGCCTGGTCTGCCAGAATGTGAACGTCGACGGAGTCAAGGGATCGAGGTATGGAAGTGGGAAATGCTACCTGACCATCAATGCGAGGGTCATCTCATCCCCAGATAGACTCAGGACTGCGGTCCGGGAGGCTGTCGCTTCCTCATTGGCCCGTTTCGGCCTGCGGGAGGAGAGCATTGAGGATGATTCTTTCTCTCCTTCCCGTCCTCGACCGACATACAGGATGGGTTAGACGAGGGAGACGATCAAAGACACGACCTTCGAAGGCAGGAGAACCCCAGATTTCTTATGTGCTAGGAAAAAAGCCGAATCGTATCAGTCCTATCAACATAGTGGGACCCTATCGTTACGCTCTAAACTCAGAAATATCCTCATTTGCCCGCCAATAGTGCGACATTTCTGAGAAAACTTATATATTCACATTGCCTAGCTTTTGACGCTTTCTACACTGGAGAATCAATATGGTTATCGTAGACGAGATGAACCGTAAGATTCTAAGACTGTTGGCGACGAACGGGAAGATGACCTACAATGAGATAGCCTCCACCCTGAGAAGATCTCCATCTACCATCCGGGATAGAATCCGACGGCTGGAAGATGAGAAGATCATACTTGGTTATGTAGCGGTGGTAAACACCGAACAGACCGGAATGAAGTCGGACGCGATCCTTCTCGCCAATCCCGCCGAGGGGATTGGCCACGAGCAGCTGAAGAAGCTCAAGGAAGTACCAGGTGTGATGGAGGTCCTTTCGGTCAGCGGCGACAGGATGCTTTTGATTCGCATACATGCCCAGGACAATAGAGCGCTGGAAGACATGATCGCGAACAAGTTGATTCCCATCGGATTGAAGGACGTTGAAGTCCAGATAGTGCTGGAGTCTGTGATGAGGTTTCCCGGCATCTGAGTCCTGCTCGCAGGGTTCAGATCAGAGGAGAATAGACGGCAAGAGGTCGGGAGCTCAGCTCACCGTAGCGGACCTCGCTACAAAGAGGGTGGTATCTATGACACCCGACGAGACGATTGGAGAGGCTGTAAACAGAATGGTGAAGGGTCGCTTCACACAGCTGCCGGTGATATGCGGAGATCGAGTTGTCGGAAGTATCACAGACGATCGCATTAGGGATTACACGATAGAGGAAACAATAAACGGCCGCAGGGCGTATGAAAGCATCATACAGATGCGGGTCGAGGAAATCACGGCCGACCCATTTCCAATCCTGAGCGAGGACACGCCGATCGAGTTGGCGTCGCCCCATCTGCAAATAGAAGAAGCGATACTCGTCTCGAGAAAGGGGGGTCGCGGCGATTCTGACGAGCGCTGACTTCCTTAAATTGGGTCTGAAGCACTGATGGGACCGACCAGAATCGGAGCGAAGGTCGATGGTCCCCCGAGGAGAAGAGTTCATATCTCCCATAGGATTGGAGTGACGGTTCGATGAAGAAGAAAGTCTTAGAGATGCAGCTGCAGAGAATCCCCCCATTGTCAGCACCTGGTACGCAGTTGGAGCAATATTCCACCCCAGCAGACATCGCAGCTGATGTGCTCTTCACAGCATTTTCAAATGGAGACGTTGAAGGCAAGACAGTTCTGGACCTTGGATGCGGGAACGGTACCTTCGCGATCGGGGCTGCTCTCCTGCTCGCCAAGATCTCGGTCGGTGTCGATATCGACCAGTCCGCGATCAAACAAGGAAGGAGAAATGCACGGGAATTGAACGCGGACGTGGAGTTCGTCATAGCAGACGTGAGAAGATTCGCCGCAGAGACTGACACGGTCATAATGAACCCGCCTTTTGGAGCACAAAGCAGAAGAGCGGACCGTCCCTTCCTCTCGACCGCGATGTCTGCAGGGAAGGTTATCTACTCGATCCACATGGCCGAAACAGAGGAGTTCCTGATGAAGATGGTAAGGAGCTCGGACTTCACTGTCGAATTCCAGAAAAGGTATAAATTCGAGATACCCCATATGTTTGCCTTCCATACAAAAGCGAAAAAGAATGTTGAGGTCATGTTGCTCTGCATTCGAAAACTAGGTGACCGATGATGAAGGAGAAAAAGAGTGTTTTGCCAGGAGATGAGGTAGCCGTCGTTGAGGAGTTCATACCTGGAGAGGGGACCTACGAGGAGAACGGTAGGATATTTTCAGCCCTGCTAGGTGAGTTGGAATTGGATCACGAAGAGAAAATCGCGAAGGTTGTCGCAAAGAACCCACCAGTGACGTTGAAGATCGGAGAAAACGTATTCTGCGAGGTGACCGACGTACGAACCAGTATGGCGATTTGTGAGGTGGTCGCTGTTGAGGGCGAGGAGAGAAGCGTGGCCGGTGACACGAACGGCACGATTCATATTTCGAAGGTGTCATCCGAATACACCCAGGAGGTCGGACGGGAGCTCAGGCCCAGCGATATCATCAGGGCGAAAATCATCCAGGTGAAACCATCGATACAGCTCTCGACGGTAGGCCCGCATCTCGGGGTGGTCAGGGCGCTATGCAAACGATGCCGCGCACCGTTGAAGAGGAAGGACAAGGGTCTATACTGCGAAACATGCGATCGGACCGAGTACAGGAAGACATCGGACGATTATAACGACGTGAAGTTCTAGGACCTGGGACCGTAGTCCGGATGAGAATGCTGGATATCACATTCTGACACTTCGGGAAAAAGAATATATCTGTAATCGATGTTAAACGGAGGCAGGGAGCGCATGACAAAGACCACAGAGGAC
>JBGOWR010000067.1:0-4806 GCA_041478695.1 Thermoplasmata archaeon
ACAGCCTTTTCTCCCACTTCGAACTCAATCTCGGAGTCAGCAGCGGGTTTCGCCGACGTCAACTTTGTGATGAGCAGAGCACCGATCTCAGAAGTGTTCCTCACATGCATACCTGCACATGCAGCTCTGTCCAGTACCCCTATCTGAACGATTCTTATCCTATCATCTTGTATCCTCTCAAGCTTCACCCTTGCTTCTTTGATCGTCGGATCATCCCTGGCGACCCACGACTCCGTCGTCTTGAGCCCGGCTCGGATAGACTCGTTGGCCATTCGCTGAGCATCGCATGCAAGTCTCCAGTCAATTTCCCCCTTCACCACCACACTTTTTTTCACCGGGGAGATGTTTATCTTCACGAGTTCGATTCCAGGTCTCAGTTTGTTCAGGGTAGCGAATAGGATATGTTCGGCCGTGTGACCCTTCATCAGATCATGTCTCCTGTCCCAGTCAATTGAGCCATTGACTGTCTGATCCTCCCTCAGCGAGTGTCCTGGTACCCTGTGTAGAACATCGCCCTCCGACCTGACCTCCGTTACTTTCGCTCCATCGAAAAAGCCTGTGTCGTGATCCTGTCCGCCACCGCCTGGATAGAATGCGGTTCGGTCCAGTTTGATCCACTCTCCTCGAATCTCCACGATCTTCGCTTCGAACGAGATCAGGTACGGATCGGTGGAATACAGTAGGCAGGTCATGTCAATAAAGAACAGGAAACCCTCTGATAAATCTTATCAGTGTCCCCTCCGATACCATCATGCTGACTTAGAATCCAATGAAAGACAGTTCAATTCGCGTTTTGATGTGCAAAGAGACAAATATCGAGGCGGTCATTAGTCGATTGCTTTATTCAACGGAGGGAAACGAACCTTGAGCAGGATTCTGCTGGACGAACTTGATAAGAAGATTGTCGAGGAAATGTGCATATCAAGTCAAGGGTCATATCGTCAAATAGCTAAGCGACTAGGAGTACACCCCACGACTCTGATCCAAAGGGTCAAGAATCTCGAGGAACAGGGGGTCATAAAGGGATATAGGGCAAATGTGGACTACCTCAAGTTGGGTTATGAGTTCATGGCCATCGTCCACATATATGTGGAGGGTGACCTTCTTGACGTCCAGAATAGGATCAAAGAGATAGACGATGTCGTTGCGGTATTCGACGTCACGGGAGAATGCGATTCGATCGCTTGGGTCGTCTGCAAGAATCGAGACGAATTCAGTGGTGTCATCAAAAGCATGCTGACTCTCCCTGGCGTGAAGAAGACGAATACCCATGTCGTTCTCAATGTCATAAAGGATCCATATAATTTCATACCAGAACTGACGGAGCAAGATTCTGAGAGCATCCATTGAATCGATGCTCTGCTCTTCCATTGAGTCGATTCTGCTGGACAATGCAATGTCAATTTGATATAACAAATATTGAAATTTCCAACAATATTCCAAAAATGTGCAATTGCAATGGAAATGTTACGGTAGATTGGCCGACATTCGGGCAGAATGTTTAATAAGACAATGAACACTACTCGTGGGTCGTCTGAGTTGTCATTCTGAGGTAGTCTCACATGATTAGAACGCACGATTGCGGAGCGATCAGAAGAAAAGAACTTGGTGAGCGCGTCAAGGTCGCAGGTTGGATTCGATTCTCTCGCGACCACGGAGGAGTGCTCTTCTTCGACCTCGCGGACTGCAATGGCAACACTCAGTTGGTTTTCGATCCCGAGGCCATGAACGACGTTGCTGAGATCGAACAAATAGACCGGACCCTTAGGAGTTTCGGAAGGGAATCGGTCATCGAGGCTACTGGGGTCGTCAGAGAGAGGGTGCCCGGGACAGAGGACCCAAGGAATCCCACCGGCGAGGTTGAGGTCCTAATCGAGAATGTCAGGTCGCTCAACTCCTCAAAACAGATTCCGTTCGAGGTAGCGGAACAGAAGAATTCACTCTTACCAGGTGAGGACTTGAGATTGAAATACAGATACCTGGATCTGAGGAGACCCCAAATGGTTGGCAATCTCAGATTCCGTCATCGATTCCTTTCGTGCGCACGGCAGTTCTTCGATTCGCAAGGATTTCTAGAAGTGGAGACGCCTTGTTTGACGAAGAGCACTCCAGAGGGGGCTAGGGACTTTCTTGTCCCTTCCAGGACGATCCCCGGTCATTTCTACGCTCTTCCGCAATCCCCTCAGCTCTACAAGCAGCTGCTGATGATCGGTGGCATTGACAAGTACTATCAGATAGCCAGATGTTTCCGGGATGAGGACTCCAGATCGGACCGCCAGCCGGAATTCACTCAGCTCGACATCGAGATGTCGTTCGTTGAGGAGAAAGACGTGCAAGGAACGATCGAGAACATGCTCGCACATGTATGGGCATGTGTCTTCGGCACGGAATTGACGATTCCGTTTCCGCGAGTGAGTCTCAGGGACGCGATTTCGAAGTATGGCACAGACGCTCCAGACGTCAGATTCGATCTGGAACTCGTGGACGTCACTAACATTGTCAAAGGTGTGTCTTACGAGGTCTTCAAGAAGATCATCAACAAAAGCGGAATCGTAATTTGTCTGAACCTCAAAGCGTCTTTGCTGTCTTCCACGTTGTCCGAAGCGAACGCCTTAGGTAGAAAGGAGGTCGATCGCTTGATCGAATGGGCGAAGATCCAAGGCGTGGGGGGTCTCACCTGGATGAGAGCGACTGAGGAAGGTTTGAGTTCGAACATAGTCAAGTACTTCTCTGGTGAGGTTCGCGCGAAGCTGATGGACGTCATGAAGGTCGAACTGGGCGATCTCTTGCTCTTCCTGGGAGGCTCTGAGATGCAAACAAGGAGGGCGGGAGGGGCCCTGCGTGTCAAACTAGCGAAGGACATCGGTCTGATCAACGGAAAGCGACACGAGTTCGTTTGGGTGGTCGACTGCCCGATGTTCAAGAAGGATCCAGTCACGGGACGACTTGAGCCGTTCCATCACCCGTTCGTGAGACCTACGAAGGGGGAAATCGGTCCTGGTGAGGACATGTCCGCTGTGGGCGGTCTATCCTACGACCTTTGCCTGGATGGCGTCGAAATCGGCAGCGGTTCGATCAGAATACACGATCCGAACGTCCAACGAAAGGTGTTCGGCCTGTTAGGCATGTCGGACGAAGAGATCGAGAGCAAGTTCTCATTCTTCCTTGAGGCATTGGGATACGGCGCGCCACCACACGGTGGCATCGCTCTCGGCGTCGATCGTTTGATTTCGATACTCCTGGGCTGCGAGAGCATTAGGGATGTAATAGCTTTCCCCAAGAACAAACGATTCCAATCACTCTTAGACGGTTCGCCGGCCAGGGTGGAAGAATCGAAGTTGGCGGAACTTCAGTTGCTTTCGCTCGCAGAGGAGAAACCAGACAAGGGCGGCCTTGAGGTCAGGTGACAACTCGGTCTTTCAGCCTTCTCTCTATCTCTTTGTTGACCGTCTCAACGATCTCGCTCGAGGAATACTTGCCTTTCGTCTCTCGCATGATCTGACCGATGACAAAGTTGGCGGCCCTCTTGTTCGATCTGAAATCGAATAGGACTTGTGGGGTTTGGTCGATGCATTCGCTGACGAGCTCAGCGAGCGTGCTCCTTTCTTTCGAATCTTGTGTCGTCTCAGCCCCTCCGCCTCTTGCGAAGGCTCCAATCCTCATCCTAGCTTCACTGTCCGTGATATCGCCGCGAATGACCATTTGTATCGTGTTCTCAATTCGATCTGATAGATCCTCGTCGAGTCTCCTCTCAAGATATTTCCAATTCGCCGACAACGGTCCGAGGATCCAGGTGACCGCGACGTCAGGAGGCACGTTCGAACAGAGGCGTTCCAAGAAATCTGTGAGCGTACTGGAGGTCAGCACGATCTGTCTGATAGAAGTCCGGTCGATTCCATATTCTGCACTGAGCCTTTCCGCCCGCTTTAGCGGGGTCTCCGGAACCTGTATCATTTTCGCCATGCTACTGACATGATACATGCCAAGGTCCGGTTCCAGTATGTAACCATAGTCTTCCTCGGATTCCTTGCTTCTCGCCGAGGTCGTGACTCTTCGTTCTTCGTCAAAATTCCGAGTCTCTCGCACGATTCTTTTTCCAGCCTTGAGCATCTTGGCCTGTCGTGAAGCTTCGAAGCTCAGTCCTCGTTCTAGATTCTTGAGACCTAGAATATTCTTGATCTCTACGCGTTCTTCTCCCACTGAGATGTTCGCATCTACCCTCACTGTTTGCTCATCTTTCTCCGACAAGCCCACAAGATGACGCAGTTCTATCAGCAAATCGGCCATGAACTCTCTGGCCTCGCTCGGAGATGTGATGTCAGGAGCAGTGACGATCTCAACAAGAGGAATACCACTTCGATTGTAGTCTATCAGTGAGACCTCTTCTCCGGACTTGCCAACGCGTTTGATCTTGCCAGGGTCCTCCTCAAGATGCACTCTTGTTATTCTCACCATCTTGCCATTGAATGAATAGCCACCCTCGACTCCAATGGGTGACTCATATTGGGTGATCTGGAAATTCTTGGGGAGGTCCGGATAGAAGTATGTCTTCCTGGAAAACCATGATCTTTCCGAGATTCTGCAGTTCAGGAATCTCGAGATCAGGATCGTCATCTCGAGAGCCCTTCGGTTCAATCTTGGCCTAGAACCTGGAAACCCAAGGCAGGTCGGACATATGGACGTGTTCGGTCCGTTGCCCGAAGTGCTGCATGAGCAGAACAGCTTTGAAACGGTCGGCAGTTGGAGGTGAACCTCAAGGCCGATCTTCATTGTCGCGCCCCCGGGAACCGATACTGGAAAACTCCT
>JBGOWR010000132.1:0-3571 GCA_041478695.1 Thermoplasmata archaeon
GATCTTCTCGCGCCGAAGGAATGAAAGAGGAATCTTCAAATCGTTCGGGATCAGGATCGACTGAATTTCTGGAGAAGAAACAATTCTCAGTTCGAAAGGCTCGCCCTCTCTCTTGTCTTCGACGATCAGCTCAGCGAATCCAGGCGCGGGGAGCTTTTCTGAAGAAAAGAAGAGAATGTCTGGGGTGGTGACCTGAGAAGTGCCCCTCGACCACCTGGTCATCCTTCCACACCCAGCTCTGTGGAGCACCTCGAGCATGCCTGACTAATCGAGATTGCAGGAATAAAATAGTTTGCAGAGACAAAAGCGTAACAGAAGAAGACAAAAACGAATAGACCGTGTCTCAAAATGTCGTAACGAGTTCGTGCTCTCTCAGTGTCGAACGGAACTCCTCCCAGGATATCATCTTCACTCCATCGATCGTCTGGATGACACCAAGTCTGCTGCTCAGATCCTCCGAGACACAGTACACGTCGGTTCCGAATTCGACCAGGTCCTTGATCGCTTCTATGTTTGAGGGCATGTTGATCGTCTCTGGCTTCTGGGCCGCGACCGCGTTGAGCGCTCCGTCGCCCATCATGATCACAGTCGTTCTCTCTACAGTCCCGCTGGCGACCATCGCGAGAGCTAGACGGAAACCTGCAAAAGCATCCTCGGTGCCGTAAGGTGCTTTGGTGATGAGGACAGCAATGCTCTTTGCCATCCAGTCACCTCGCAAGAGTGACCATGCGGTCGCTCTCCGCTACAAATCTGGAAAGGTCATTGGTGAGGCTGCCTATCTTCGCCGTTTTGATCTCTTCGCCCCTGCGAATCCCTCTTGCAGTGCAACAGGTCTCGCATACGACGAACGTCACTCCTTGTTTCGCGAGTTCGTCCATAGCCTTTCCGACGTTGGGGAATCTCCTTGGATCTTGTCCTTCCTTGATCGCCATCACGCCCTCGCCATACCCGAAAACGTTCACTTTGTATCCTTTGTCTGTCGCCGCTTGTGCCAATTTGATCATGACGTTGGGGTCCATGTTCATCATGGTTCCAGATCTTATGTGGATTGTCAGTGTTCTCGTCATCAAATCACCTATACGGTAATCGTCTGGTCGTATTGTTCCATGATGAGATCAACCGCCGTCGGATAGTCTATCAAAATGAATCTGCTGGATATGCTGGAGAATCCCCTTGCCGCAAAGTCATCACGCATCACGTACACTTTGTCGGTGACATCAAGCAGCTCTTGTCCCTTGTTCTTATCGACGGCGAAGCAGACGGCATCCTCGAACAGAATCACACCTGTCCTTTCGTCACCGCCAATCGCTGCTAAATGATCCAGAGACGAGTACTCGTATGGCGACTTCAGCATAATGAACAGGATCGAGCTCATGAGTTCACTGACCTAAATGTGACCGACCTGTCGAATCCGCCGCAACGGCAGACGAAGGCACCTTGTCCGGATTATCCTTGCTGCGGGCCACTATGATGAGCATCTTCTCCATACGTTCACCCTACTGTCTCTTCTTGATTAGATAGTGGAAAACCCCATTCTCTTCTCTCGATTCGAGGAGCTCGTTTCCGGTCCTTTTGCACCAGGCGGGAACATCCTCCTTTGAGCCAACATCGTCCGCGATGAGCTCCAAAGTCTCCCCGACCTTCATCTCCTTGATCTTCTTGGCCAGCTTGACTATCGGCATAGGACACATCAGGCCTTGGGCGTCTAGTACCATTTTATCCATAGATCCCACTCCTATCGGTTTTGCACGGTTGTGCAACAAATATATATAACCACTCGTTAATAAGGCTTTCGAGAGCGATGGAGGCGGAGTGATTGCTGCCAGAAGGAATATTGACTGGAGTCTCATCCTGCAATGACCTCATGAAGTGCGCGTACAATCTGAACGAGTTCGAACTTGAGATCTACAAGAGACTCTCAGAGTTCGGTCCGGTGAGAGCTGATGATCTTGCTAGAATCGTCGGGAAAGAGCGCAGCACCGTATACAGGATCCTTCAGAAGCTGATGTCATGCGGCATAAGCTACCGGGAGACCAGATCCCTTGGAAGAGGTGGATATTATCATGTTTACAATGCCATCGACAGAAGCGAGCTCAGGAAGCGACTCGAGCAATGCGTGGAGAACTGGCACGAGAAGATGAACCTGGCACTCTCCAAATTCGGAGAGGATTTTTGAAGTTTTTCACGCTACCAGGTCCAATCGAAGAGGTCATATAGGGAACGAGGTCATTCAGAGTCGAGCAGCATGAACGGCTTCAAAGGCTCTGACGTTGTCTCGATCCGAGACATTTCGAAGGAGCGGATTGAGCGGATTTTGAATTTGTCGGAGAAAATGATCCCTTATGCGAACGGACAGAAGTTCACGAAGGCCCTCGAAGGTCGCATTCTTGCGAACCTGTTCTTCGAGCCTTCCACCCGAACCCGCCTCTCATTCGAGAGCGCGATGGTCCGCCTGGGTGGTAGAGCCATCGAGATGGCATATCCAGCGATGGCCTCTGTCGCAAAGGGCGAGACGCTCGCCGACACGATAAGAATGGTGGAATCGTATTCTGATGTCATAGTTCTCCGGCATCCCCACGAGGGATCGGCAAGACTCGCTGCCCATTTCTCCAGTAAGCCAGTGATCAATGCTGGGGATGGTGCCGGTCAGCATCCGACCCAGACCTTGCTCGACCTCTTCACGATAAGGAGGGAGAAAAGCAAGATCGAAGGAATGCACATCGTGATGGTCGGCGACCTGAAGTACGGAAGGACCGCACACTCTCTCGCAGAGGCGCTTTCGCTGTTCGGGGCGGAATTGACCTTCGTGGCACCCCAGACTCTCCAAATGCCTAAGGAGACCGTCAAGGAAGTTGAGAGGCTCGGGAACAAGCCAAAGCTTGTATCGAAGATCGAGGACGTGATACCGAAGGCTGACGTATTGTACGTTACTCGGATACAGAGGGAGAGATTCCCTGACCCGAACGAGTATCTCAAGGTGGCGGGTTCGTACAGAATCGACAAGAATCTGCTGAGGGAGGCGAAGAAGGACCTGATCGTGATGCACCCTCTGCCGAGAATTGACGAGATCGCACCAGAGGTCGACAGTACTCCACATGCACGATATTTCCAGCAAGCGTTCAACGGCGTTCCGGTCAGAATGGCGCTCTTGCTGCTTGTCTTAGGAGCTGAGGCGAATGAAGGATTTTAGGGTCACCCCGATAAGAAATGGGACGGTAATCGATCACATAGATTGCGGAATGGCGCTCAAGGTCCTGAGGATAATAGGAGTCACTGGTGAGAACGTTCGTTCGACGGTGAGCGTCCTGATGCACGTGCCTTCCAAGAAGGCGGGATGGAAGGATGTCGTGAAGGTTGAGGACAGAGAGCTCGACCCGAAGGAGGTCGACAAGATCGCTCTGATATCACCCAGGGCGACGATAAACATCATCAGGGACTTCAATGTGGCTGAGAAATATAAGGTGAAGCTCCCTGAGCTGGTCAGGGGAATAGTCCGATGCGGCAACCCAAGCTGTATTACGAACCTTGCGGAGCCAGTCGAATCAGAATTCAGCGTCGAATCTCAGAACCC
>JBGOWR010000072.1:0-4657 GCA_041478695.1 Thermoplasmata archaeon
TCCCAACGCATTTCATCTTCAACCGCTATTCCCAGCTTCATCAATTTCATGATGTAATGGGCCTCAATGCTGAGAGAGATGTTGAACGAAGCGCCCTCGAAGACTATCTTCCTTTTCGCTTCTTGACTCAGATTTCCGATATCAAGGCTGAGTTCAAGATCAACATCAGTCGTCTTACCTGCCCTGAGGTTCGCTGGAATCGACCGATCGTCCATTATCTCGTTTCCGCTTTCGTCCACAACTTGCATTCCCAACGAGAAGTCCTCTATATCGTAGAATCCACCATTGTAAACGCTCACTGGAGCTGAAAGATGCAGAACCTGACCATCGAGTGTCCAACTCGACTCGTTCGAGCTTGGAACATTCACATCGAGACCGCCGGTCGCCAACGGAATCACGGCTAATATGATGATCAGAGCGATCACAATGTTTACCGCAATGATTCCAAGTCTTACCGCCAGCAATCCCCAGCGCATGGCTTTGCTCAATGAAGTTCTGGATTAAAACCCTTTCTGCCGTGGTTCGCGATTTGATAAGAGACAGCATGTCCGGGGGTCTCCATCTCGAATCTTGATTGAATTATCCAGAGATATCATTGACTGGTTTGCTGAAACGAGAATTCGCACCGCAACAATTAAATCTAGTAAGCTTTATGCTTCTCCCAGGAGTCACCCGATGGATTCGGAGTCATTGGAGATTGAGTGCCCAATATGCGATCGGAGGATCGCTTCGAACGCAAACGTATGTCCATTCTGCGGGGCCGACTTCTCAACCGCTGGTATGGATGAACTTGAGGATGTTGCCAGGGACATATCCGAAGGGCGTCAATCGAGCGTTCCTGTAACGATGAAGGCTACGCCCGAGCCTCAACCAATCGCGCAGGTCGTTGCGGCTCCAGAGGCGTCTCCAGAACCGGTCCACGATGAGGGAGCAGACATCGCGGCTCAGGAATCTGACAGGGAATCGAAGGACAAGGGCGGACTGCGACGCCTGTTCGGAAGAAAGAAACACTGAGCTCCTGCAAAGCTTTTTAGGTCCTCCATCAATCGCCTCTGCATGGCGGAGATTCGGATTAGAAAACGCCACAGACTGAGGGAAAGGGAGATCAAGGCTCTTGCGGATGAGATATCGTGCAGGGTCGGAATTGACGTCTTCGGCCCGACGGACACGGTCGATCGGGCGGAGAGCAACGATTTCGACGTCATCTTCGTCAACGGCGAGACGCTTGCCATCGTCATAGACAACGAAGCCTTCCTGACCGTACGAGGTCTGCTTAGATTCAAGCCGCCGAAAGCATACGTCACTGTCGACATGGGCGCGGTCCCATATGTCTCGAAGGGTGCGGACGTGATGGCCCCTGGTATAGTGGAATCGGATCCGGAAATCAAAGAGAACGATTTCGTATGGATAAGGGATGTCAAGAACAAGGTTCCTTTGGCCATCGGCAAGGCGCTCGTTTCAGCCCCTGATATGGCCAAGAAACTGCCAGGCAAGGCAGTGAAGAGCATACATTTCGTCGGGGACAAGCTTTGGAAGTATGGAGAGGAGTGACTTGGATATCGTCCCCGAAGGTAATATGCACGTGCGAATTTGTCCATCTCATAGGGACGATTGAGATGACCGTCAAGAAAAGAAGGCCGAGATCTGAGGTATACGGTCCTGACGAGGAGGCGGCGATGCAATCGCCTACGAAGTTCCGATGTCACAGATGCGCTAAGGTCTTCACTCAGGGCGAAGGCGATCTCTTCAGGGAGGACTCCACAGGATATTTTTATTGTCATAATTGCCAAAAGCAGTTGGAGGAGGAGGGACACGGGAAGGACCGCTCAAAGGTTTTCAAGATATGATGGCCTTTGCTTGCTCAGGCAGATCATCTAGAGCTTCTTCCATGCGGTGAAGACCAACTTCTACCGACTTGATTACGAATGGAACTCAGTACCGCGTCTGAGCAATCGCCGCTGAGAAAGATTAATAACCAGTCAGACCATTATCTCGAACGGGGATGCGATGCCATTATTGAAAAAGCCATTTGGAAGGGCGAAAGAAGAAATCCAGACTATTGAGACTGATCAGTACATTGACCTTGGGCAGCTGAGCTTCGATGAGACCAATCCGCTCCAAGGTAAAGGGATGGTGAAGTACGCCGAGATATATCGATACGAGGATCTTTCAGCTGTGACCCAACCTGTGTACAACGGCAATATTCTACTGATAGATTACTCCGCGCTATCGAACGACTCCCTCACCCTCAAGAGGATCACGAACGAACTGAAGGCGGTGTCGAGGGATATAAACGGTGACGTTGCTGCCATCGGCAAGAACATCATCGTCGTCACTCCGAATGGTATAAAAGTGGACAGACAGAAGATCAAGGGCGGCTTCACATAGGTCGCTCTGCTGCTTGCAGGTTCTCCGCCAACCCGATATACTGTTCCAGCTTAATTGCTGAATGCTCGGAGACAATAATTATAAATAGGTCAGCAATAATTTTCACTCGGTGTCTGGCTTCAAGGTCATACATGATGGCGTTCACGGCAGCGTGAGGCTCGAAGGGATTTTTCTCAAAATCTTCGAGCGACCTGAAATGCAGCGATTGCATGGGGTGCACCAGCTTGGACTTGCTCATCTTGTTTTTCCAGGCGCGAATCACACACGGCTAGAACATTCGTTGGGAACATATCACATCGCTAACAAGATGGCGAATTCTCTTGAGCTCCCGATCGATGAGAAAACGCAGGTTCTGGCTGCTGCGTTGCTGCACGATCTGGGGCATCTCCCATTCTCTCACACGCTCGAAGCAGTCATAAAGAACCGCCTCAATCTCACGCACATGGACGTGACCCGATCGGCAATCCTCGGTGACGCCGACCTAGTCTCGGATTCCGCTATTGATGTCCTGGGCGAGATGGAACCCATTCCAGAGCTCTTGAGCTCAGCTGGCATTATTCCGGAGACCGTTGCGGACTTGATCGTGCCCTCGAACGGTCCTGGGGGGGTCGGGCAGAGCCAGTTGGAGATAGAGGATTCTCAGGCGCACTTCGGGCAGAAGAACTATCTAAGGCAGATGATCCACGGCCCTGTTGATGCAGACCAGATGGATTACCTGCTCAGGGACGCGTATTACACCGGCGTCGCCCACGGAACGATAGATCTCGATAGGCTTCTCCAGACGATTGGCGTTTTCCATGGGGACCTGGTGGTCGATAAGAGCGGGATGGTGGCCGTCGAGGGCCTTCTTGTCGCCAGAGCGCTCATGTATACTTCAGTATACTTCCACAAGACCGTGCGGATTGCTGAAATGATGCTCTGCAAAGCAGTGGAGATGGCGGACGAGAGCGTCCTGAGCAACCTACAGGCGGACACGGACTGCAGCTTATCTGCGAAGCTCATCTCTTTGGGCGGAGATTCAGGTAGAATCATGACGATGCTCCAGTACAGGAAGCTCTACAAGAGAGCATTCTCGATAACGACCGGCGAGATTCTGGGCAAGCATCTTGACTCACTCTTCGAATTGACCGACTACAATAAGAGGAAGGTTGTGGAGGCCGAGATCGCCGAGAGGGCCGGGGTAGAGGAAGCAGAGGTCATATTGGACATGCCTGCGAAGGAAGTATTGATTTCGGAGCCAAGGATTGGAAAGACGGACGTGCCGATCTTGAATGGTGATAGAATCTGGTCGTTGACGAAGCACAGCCCGATCGCCAAGGCTCTGCAGTCCAGAAGCGTTCACGATTGGGCGATCATGGTGTCCTCTCCCGCAAGACACAGAGACATCGTCGGGGCAGCAGCTGAGAAAGTGCTTCTCGCTTGATCGTGCTCAGGTTTGGTTTCCCCGCGCCTCAGCCCTTCATCACTCCAATGGGCCGGAGGCGCGCCACTCTTCTCGAAAGTCCCGCGCCATCCACGATCGAGACCACGTGGTCTATGTCCTTATACGCTCCAGGTGCCTCTTCCAGTATCCCGTCCTTCGTGCTCGAACGGAGGTAGATGCCCCTGCTTTCCAGATCCTGGCGGACTTGATCGACGCGGTACTTTCTTATCGCGGCCTCCCTCGACATCACTCTTCCGGCCCCGTGGCACGTCGAACCAAAAGCTTCTTTCATGACCCTCTCGCTCCCGACGAGGACGTAGCTCCCCGACCCCATATCGCCCGGTATGATCACTGGCTGACCAACGGTCCGGTACTTCGACGGTACATCAGGATGATCCCTTGGAAACGCTCTTGTCGCTCCCTTCCGGTGGACGTACACCTTCATCTTCTTCCCGTCGACCTCATGCTCCTCCACCTTCGCGATATTGTGAGCGACATCGTAGACCTGATGCATTCCCATGTCCTCAGCTGAGCGCTTGAGACTCTCTTCAAAGGATTGTCTCACCCAGTGTAGGATCATCTGCCTATTCGCCCAAGCGTAGTTTGCGCCGCATGCCATCGCATTAAAGTAATTCTGACCTTCCTTGGAGTTCACAGGGGCGCATGCGAGCTGCCTGTCCGGAAGTTCGATTCTTCTCTCTCGGACAGAGTGCTCCATGACCTTCAGATAGTCCGTGGCTATCTGATGTCCACATCCTCTGGATCCGCAGTGGATCGTGACCGTCACCTGTCCCTCCCGCTCCAACCCGAATGCCTTCGCCGCCTCGCCATCGAAGATCTTCTCCA
>JBGOWR010000152.1:0-3196 GCA_041478695.1 Thermoplasmata archaeon
GTTCATCCATGCCCTTGCACCGTGTCCGGCCGGATGGCGTACCGACCCGTCGAAGAGCGTTGAGATCGGGAGGCTGGCGACCCAGACCGGAACGTTCCCGCTTTACGAAGTGGACCGTGGCAAGTACTCTTTGACCAAGGAGATCAAGAAGAGGAAGCCCGTGGACGAGTATATGAAACTGCAGGGAAGGTTCAGGCACCTCTCGAAGGACGCCATCGCCGAGATCCAGAAACTTGTCGACGAGGAGTACGAGAGGCTCCTCTATAAGGTGAAGGTCACCAATGGGTAAGCCATCGGACAGGATGCTCGCGAGAGAGGGCAATCTCTTGCTCCTCGGGAACGAGGCGATAGCCCGTGGATGCGTAGAGGCCGGCGTCAGAGTAGCTGCGACCTATCCTGGCACACCATCGTCCGAGATAGGGACCGTTCTCGAAAGGATCGCTGACGATATCGGGTTGATGTTCGAGTACTCTGTGAACGAGAAGGTAGCTGTAGAAGTCTGCGGGGCCGCTTCCGCCTCCGGTCTTCGTTCCTTTGCTTTCATGAAGCATGTAGGTCTGAATGTTGCGAGTGACGCTTTTATGTCCCTCGCATATTCAGGCATCAGGGGAGGGATGGTCATATTGAGCGCTGACGACCCTTCCTGCCATAGCAGCCAAGACGAACAGGACAACCGCTTCTTCGCAAAGATGGCGACTGTACCGATGCTTGAGCCTTCCACACCTCGTGAGGCCAAGGAAATGGTCTTGGAGGCGTTCGATATCTCGGAAAGGCTTGAAACACCAGTCCTGCTTCGGACGACGACAAGGGTCAGTCATGCTAGAGGCATTGTCCCGTTAGATCCGTTTCATGAGATTCGAACACTAGGCAAATTCGACAAGGACCCCAGCCGTTTCGTGATGATACCAGCCCACGCTAGAATGAATCGATTGAGATCGCTCGAGAGGTTCGATCGAGCGATGGAGCTTTCTGAATCCTCGCGACTGAACTTCGTCGTTGGCAATGGTCCAATTGGTGTTGTGACAAGCGGTGTTTCCTACACCTATGTCAAGGAGTTCCTGAAGGATGTGGAGATACTCAAGCTTGGCTTCACAAATCCGGTTCCCGAGAATAAAGTCAGGGAGTTCGTCGAGGGCAAGGAGAAGGTTGTCGTCGTGGAGGAACTTGACCCTTACCTTGAGGACGAGGTGCTCAGAATATCTAAGGGCGCTGAGATCAAAGTCCCAATACTCGGAAAAAGGACCGGGCACCTTCCTAGAGCGTTTGAATTCTCTCCCAACACGATCCTCAGCTTGAAAGAGACGCTGCCCGTCATAGAAACGAAGGATCCCTTAGTGCCCAAGGATATTGGATTGCCGAACAGACCTCCGGTGCTATGCGCTGGATGTCCACATCGTGCGACCTATTATGCGACGAAATTAGCGCTTGGAAAAGAAGAGGCAATATTCAGCTCTGATGTTGGTTGCTACAGTCTCGGCGTTCAACCTCCTCTTGAGATGGCTGACTTTCTGTTGTGCATGGGTAGCAGTGTCGGAGCTGCGGGAGGATTCAGATCAGCGACCGATCAGAAGGTCATTGGTTTTATTGGAGACTCGACCTTCTTCCATGCCGGTATTCCTGGACTCATAAACGCGGTTCTCAATGACCACCGTTACTTGTTGGTCATACTTGACAACAGTTCCACGGCAATGACTGGACACCAGCCAAATCCTGGCACGGGGAGAGACTATGGAGGAAAGAAGACGAGCGGGATCGACCTCGAAAAGCTGATCAGAGGGTGTGGCGTCGGCTATGTCGAAACGGTCGACCCTTACAGGATTGGAGATGCGAGTCACACCATAAGAGAGGCTCTGGACTTCGATGGATTGGCGGTCGTCATTTCTAGACGGCCATGTCCGTTGCTCCTTCGCAAAGAGGGTTCCCTGAGGGCCGTGCCATTCGAGGTCGACGAAGGCAAGTGCATACACTGCTATTCCTGCGTCCAAAAACTGTCCTGCCCAGCACTTCTAAGAAGAGCTGACAGTGTCGAAATCGATGCTATACTTTGCATAGGCTGCGGCTGCTGCGCCCAGATCTGTCCGAAACACGCAATAGGGGTGGTGGGCTGATCTACAGCGTGTTTATGGCCGGCGTAGGAGGACAAGGTGTCCTGCTCGCATCTACTGTATTGGGCAACGCCGGACTCGCGGAAGGCAAGGAGGTCGTACTGAGCGAGCTCCATGGAATGGCACAGAGGGGAGGGAGCGTTGTCGCGACCTTGAGGATCGGTGAGGGGGTCACGAGCCCGTTGATCGAAAAGGGAGGTGCGGACGTGCTTCTTGGGTTCGAACCTGTTGAAACGTATCGATATCTTTCCTTTGCCCATAAGGGGACGTATATCATAATGAACACCACTCCGATATTCCCCGTTCAGGTCTCGATGGGACTTGAGAAGTATCCAGACTTGAATGTGGTGCTCGATGCGATAGATGAGATTAGTGACCGTCTTTTTCCGATCGACGCAAATGATCTGGCGGAGAAAGCAGGAAATCGATTGGCTACGAGTTCAGTGCTGATAGGGGCGATCACAGGTTTGAAGGATTTTCCGATTTCACGCGAGGCTGTCGAACGCGCTCTTCTCAGAAGGGTCCCAGCTCAATATGCAGATGCTAACCAAAAGGCATTTACCATTGGTTATGAGAATATGAAATCAAAATTCCCTGGATCGAGAGATCAGAATGAAGAAACCGAGTAGTCTCTGGACCACGGCCATTGGAGCGGATCTGGTCACACATCTATTCCACTTTGACCAATGATCTCCTCCCATAGCCGACAATTACCTTCACATAGCCTCTGAGTTCTTGGTCCAAATATGGATCTCCAGTGTCCACTCTCAGCACCTTGATTTCCTTCAGCTTCGACGGAGCGGCGATGACATCAATATTGTCCCGTCCTACAATCCTGATGACCCTCGGTGAAATGGGCTGATTTCCTCTTCCAAATATGAACCCTTGACCGCCTACTGGCGTAACGATGATTCTTGCGTCGCCGTACTTTTCCAATTTTTCCATTAGGTCGTTTTCCGTCGCGTCACATACGATCACTTTTCCATCCAATATGACGTCGACACCGAGCAGAGTCTTCTTGATACTCAGATTCCCCGACACAGCTTCAACGGTAGTTCCAGGGCCAAGAATGTAGAGAACACCGTCCTCCA
>JBGOWR010000058.1:0-5369 GCA_041478695.1 Thermoplasmata archaeon
CAGAGCTGTTGTCACAAACGCTGTTGAAACCGGTATCTATGACAGTTCCATCGGGCATCACAACCTCCATGCTCCGAACATTGTCGCCTGCTGCGCCGTACTTGTAGTTGCCAATCCCGATGCCTCCTGTGGATATCCATCCTGCAACGGTCGCGCTTGGGTAACTGCTCGGATACGAACCGAGGAGGAGGCCTTTCGCAAGACAGGCTTCATACACTTGCTTCCAGGTCGCCCCCGCTTCCACGATGACGTAGAGGTTCTCAATGTCGATCTTAACGATCTTGTTCATCCCTCCGGTCATGTCGATCAATATGCCACCAAAAGCTGGGATGCTCCCGCCCAACCCCCAGGATGAGCTTCCCCGGGGGGTGATCGGTATTCGTTCCTCGGCCGCGATTCTGATAATTCTCTGAACGTCTTCCGTCGAGCGTGGCCTGACTACGACGTCGGGGATGTTGTTGAACGCCAATTGCGCCTCCTTCGGAAGTGGCGCTAGATCATGACTATAGAGCAGTCTCTCGAACTTGCTCGTGTTCACGTTCTCCTTGCCGATTGCGGCCTCCAACTTCCTCACATACGACGTCGTTGCAGCTTGAGAAGAGTCTCCGGGAGCTTCCATCTGAAATCCTCCAGTCATAGCATTATTTGAGACGGTCAGCGCATAGCCAATCCGACCTATTTTAAACCTCTTCTTGAAGGGGTCGAATCTCCATCTGAGGTTTCCATGCCAATTGAGACAATCCAGACAGTTTGAATCGACTCATCGAAATAAAAAGTGGAATCGAAATACACACTAGACTGAATGAAGTAAAAAGCCCGGAGCTTACGGTGCTACTGGGCGTCGCACATACCGGTAGAGCCAAGGTCATTCCGCAATCTGACCTTTGGTTCTTGGTTGTGCGTCCGTTCCAACTCGGATCCTTGTCCGTTTCCCGAAAGAAACGGCAGGTGTCGCGAGCAAGCCCGCGCCCCTCATCGGAGATCCATGGATCTCGACGCCGGTAACGGACTGCGGTCTTCGACCGCGAACGAATTCCGGACAGACAATGCACCATCCAAAGATGATGATTGAAGTTGCCCGTCTCTCCCAGTTGCATTCCGCCTCCGGGCAACTATTGGTATACGTCCAGACTTATATATAGATTGACTAAATGGCACCACTGTTTTCCAATTGACGATAGTCCTGTAACCCGAGGATTCGGATAGTAGTATGTAGAAAAAGGAAGACCTACCTAATGTAATATCCCTCTTCCCGAAGAAATCGTCAGGAATGCGATGCAATAGATACGACAACGAGCCCGGGGATTACAGTGCGGCCGAAATCATCGCCAGCGGCCTTTGGTCGGGCCATTCCTCAAAATGACCCTCGACGCTGGCGGCCGACGCTCCGTCCCACTCGGGCCCTTGGGGCGTCGAAGGACGCCTCCAGGCTCGCGAGAAAGCCCACCCCGCCATCAAACCATCACGGTTTTGATCATGAGCGGTCTGTGGTGTTCGAACCACGGACGGAATCCAGAGAATGTTGCGGTCACTTTCGCTCCGCCACAGTCAGACTGGCTGCCCGGCCGCATTCTGCCCCCGGGCAGATTTTGAAACGTTCAGGCGGATATTTAAGGGTTCGGTGGGAACTCCAGCATGAGAAGACTTCATTACTGGCAGAATGTACTCGATTCGATGTATGATCCTCCCGAGGAGTAGCCGTGCACTTGATCGAACGGAGATGTACCAAGAAATCGGTCAGTGCCTAGCGATCCTCCCCACTGGGCCGAGACTTCGAATGCACATGAATCTCGATATCGTTTGGCTCTCCGACCTCTTTGAGAGATCTAACAAGACCGGTCACCGTACTTGCGACTAGATCGGAGACGAATATGCCCAAGGGAACATGCTCCCCATCGACGATGATTGAAGTTCTTCCGTCTGACATGTTCACGCACTCTGACTTCTTCGCGACTCCGTCCGCGACTGCCTCTGCAAGATCACGACAACTGGACCATTCGCATTTCTGACAATCTAGTCCAGGAAGGCTGCGAAGCGCTCTCTCGACCTTGACCTCATGTTCTATAAGATTGGCAGCCCTCTGAGAGCAGTTGGACCGCCTCTTGCATCTAAGGATGACCTGACCCTCGACGACCGCGTCTCCGACCACAATCTTTGGGAGCATCGAATGTTTGAATCCTTCAACAATTATGACCTCGGGGGAAGTGAGTCTATTGAGCAGGTCGATGGCGAAATCCAGGTCGCGCTCTCCAGACAGATAAAGGACCATCTCATTGGAGGACAACCCGATGACCGGTGAACTTCCGGACCTAAGGTGCCTTGAAGTGTCCTTTCCTTCGGGGACGAGGACGTCATTGCCATGAACGTGCTTCACGGAGGCGACGGAGACTCCACGCTTTATCAGCTCCGTGATGATTTTCTCTATGAGCGTGGTCTTTCCTGAGCCTGAGGTTCCAGATACAGAAACAATCATCATTCTCATCTCCAATATGGCTCTCTTAGTTCGACGGCCTTGTGAAACAGCTCCTTCAATTCCTGATCTGATGCCTGATTCCTCATCGGACCAAGGACGTCAATCATTCCGTCGTTGCTAAGAAGACAGGGTTTCAAGTGACCGTTGGATGTGATCCGAAGACGGTGACAGTTTGCGCAGAATACTGTGTTGTGCATAGGACGGACGATCTCGACCTCTCCTGGAAGGTAATACTTCATCCGCCTGTGTAGACTGCGCGCCACGACCCTAACGGCTCTTGCTGCCAGCTGACTCTCGATGACATCAAGGGGGTAGTGGTGCTTGGCATAGTATCCATCATTCATGCGTTCCCTGGATGCTTCGAGCTCGATAAGCTGGAGCACCGCTCCAACCTCCGCGGAGAATCGGATCATGTCCTCGATCTCAGAAGAGTTGATGTCTTTCATGACCACCATGTTCAGCTTAACTGGTGAAAGACCGACCGATATCGCCGCACGGATGCCGTCGAGGACATGGTCGAGGGCGTCGATGCCAGATACGCTCTCGTATGTCTTGGGGTCCAGTGTATCAAGGCTCACATTCACCCGTCTTAGGCCAGCTCCCTTCAAAGATGAAGCAAATTCAGAAAGAAGAACACCATTCGTAGTCATCGAAACCTCTTGTGTCCGTTCTGCGCATAGACGGACAATCTCGACGACGTCATCTCTCACAAGCGGCTCGCCTCCGGTAAGCTTCAGCTTCCTCATGCCCAGAGATGAACCTAGCGAGACCAGTCTCGCCATCTCTTCAGGAGTCATCTCTTTTCCCGAGATGACCTCACCCTCCCTGTGGCAGTAACTGCATTTCAGATTGCATCTCTGGGTTATCGAGACCCTGAGATTGGTCATGTCTCGTCCGAATGAGTCCTTCATTCTCCCAACGACCCCTGTGGAGCGATATGCTAATCCAGATATAACGATAAATAGGTTTTGAATGGAGCACGTTCTGAAAGAATACTGGAACTGCCTGGATCCCTTAAGAGAGAGGAGGAGTTCAGGAGTCAGAAAGGCACTAATCTAAGGATCGACCAGGAATTGCATGCTCTCAGTATGCAAGAGGACGACCAATTGCACCAGCTCAATCCTTCCTGATCATGTGTATTTGCGTCCTCAAATCCCTTATTTTCTCGTTGAGTCGTTCCATCCGCCCCTCGTTTCTAAGTCGAATCCTTTCGAATTCATCCTGGGATATCCTTCTATCCTTCAGTTTGTGCGTGGCTTCTTCTACCTCTCCTCTGTAAGAGCCCTTGATCGCATTGATCTCCTTGATTTTCCTCTCGAGTCGCTCCAATTTCGGACCGAACATTGCATTCGCCTAGTCCCACAATTGATTTGACTCTCTGCTGCTAAGAGATATTCTCGCTACGAATATTAATCATAGCGTCGCGGGCGCAGGAACAAACACGCATCCCTTTTATGAAACCGTATAGACTGATAGATTGGTGCGCATACCCAGAGGTCTTGCCCAGTCAATCCATGTTGCAATATGAACCATATCGCAGGCCAATGAGCCCCTGCAGGCATCCCGTCGCATCCGAGGATAGTAGGTGAAGGTGAGAGAAGCAGTCGCAGTCCGACGATCCAAACCCCTTGACTGGATCGATCGAACCAGGCAATCTGCTCACGAAATCGTTCAGAACACATTCGATTCTTTCCTCGCATGGAAAGAGAGCGAACCCGATAGCCTCACCGGCCTCAAGGAGATAGTCGATGTGCCAGTGAAGTTTCTTGTCCTCAGAAAAGTGTCGCAAGACCCTTGCCTCCATGCCTTTCATTCCAGACCCCACGTAAGCGTATCCTCCCTTTGGAAAGCTGAAGGTACCCAACTTCCCTATCCGAATCTTGCTGCGCTTGGGAATTCTGAGAAACAGGACGTATGCACCCTTCCGAGTGGAGCGCATCCGGAGAACCTACTGACCTGATTCCAAAACGACGTTCTCGGAACACATGCCCAGTATCTTGACCGCGAGGTCCGTCGTCCGGTATATGATCCAATTGCCTTCCTGCTCGCCCGTGATCAGTCCAGCCGATTTCAATATGTTCAGATGATACGAAAGCTTCGAGTCTGGAACCGAGGTGATCTCCTTTATCAGACAAACGCAGAGAGGATGACGCCCTAGAATGAATAGAATCCTCACTCGCAAAGGATCCGAAAGAGCTTGGAACAGTCTTCCCAGTCCTTTCATGTTCTCCTCGGGCGGTAAGGAAGAAATAATACTTTCAATACCGCCGATTTCCTCAAGCGATTTCCTTATTGGCTCTGGAATCTCCATCCATCAACCTCCCGTCCTGATCTTGATCCCATTGTAATCCACGAATCTCGCCTATGTAGCGATCCAATAGTTAGCCTTTTGGAACCGCCTCGAGCAGAGATGTGCTTCTACGCAGCTGCTGTGAATCTTCTCGCGTCCCTTGCCTGGACCTCACTCCTCGATAGGATTCTGATCAGGGTGCTACCCCCAATCCTAGCCCCAGAGATGGTTGCCACCTCTCCAAGTCTCCGACCAAAGACCTCGATGTCGGCGAGCGAGTCCCTCCATTCCTCGAAGGGTATTTTGATCCTAAGACCATCGAGATGTAGGACGATCGGTGCGGGTCTCAGGCTCTTCTTCACGACGTCCATCGACTCGATTCGCTGCCGGATCTCAGCTGGATGAACGAACAATGGATCCTCATCCTTTTCCCTGCGCCTCGTCGTGATGATCCGTCCGAGGGACTCGGCGACCTCCTCCAACTTTGCGATCTCCTCCGCACGCCTCATCCTCTCGGCCTTTCTAGGAACCCCCGTGACCAATCCTTCACAGTTCGGAAGCCCATCGATCTCGGGGCCGCAAACCACCAAGACAGGGATCTCGATG
>JBGOWR010000093.1:0-4182 GCA_041478695.1 Thermoplasmata archaeon
CCTCGATATACCAGCTCTCGGGAATGAGCGGCGTCTCGTTCGAGATCGACTGGGATTCGTTGCCGGTGAGGAAAGAGGTGCTTCAAGTCGCCCGTGATTGTGGCGTAGAACCAGAGGAGCTGGTCCTATACTATGGAGGGGATTATCAGCTCCTGTTCACAGTAAGTCCAGATAGGCTGCAGACGCTTAAGTCCAAATTGAAATCGGGAATATCAGTGATTGGAGAAGCAAGAAGATCTACCAGAAACACTCTGAAGAAGAAAGGCAGAGTGGTCATTCTCGAGAATCGAGGGTTCGAGCATTTCAGGTGATATCGCTCATGAAAGAAGCGAGGTTCTGGAGGACCGAGGACGGAAGGGTGGTATGTGGTCTTTGCCCACACTCATGCAGAATACCCCCGGGGAAGAGGGGCATATGTGGGGTCAGGGAGAACAGGGATGGGAGGCTTTTCTCGTTGATATACGGCAAGGCGTCCTCGATCCACGTGGACCCGATAGAGAAGAAGCCTTTCTTTCACTTCAAGCCGGGGGAGAAGGTGCTCTCCCTTGGGAGCGTCGGGTGCACGTTCAGATGTCAGCATTGCCAGAACTACACGATCTCCCAGGCGGCGGTCGGCGAGTTCGGGCTCGAGGACTTGAGTCCAGAGGAGGTCTTGGCGACATGCAGGAGGTTTGGATGCACAGGCATTTCATGGACCTACAACGAGCCGACGATTTGGCACGAGTTCTCGTATGAGACATCGAAGCTTGCGAAATCGAACGGTCTGCACACTAACTATGTCACCAACGGGTACATCCAGGAGGCACCGCTTCGCGAGCTCGCGGAGTGCATCGACGCGATGAACATCGACATCAAAGCATTTCGCGAGGACTTCTACAAGAAGGTGTGCAAGGCCTCATTGAATCCAGTTCTGGACGCAACAGTGCTAGCTCATGAACTTGGAATACACGTGGAACTCACCTATTTGATAATACCAGGCAAGAACGACGCGGAAGCAGAGATCAGGGATTTCTCAAGGTGGGTGGTCCAAGACCTAGATCCCAAAGTGCCTGTGCACTTCACGCGGTTCCATCCCGATTATTTAATGGATGATGTTCCCACCACTCCAATGAAGACGCTCGATATGGCATATGGAATCGGAAAGGCGGAGGGATTGAAGTATCCCTACGCTGGGAACGTCCCAGGAGATGAGAGAGAGAATACGCATTGTCTAAAGTGTGGAACCTTGGTGATAAGAAGAATGGGATTCGAAGTCATCGAGATGAGAGCGAAGGATGGCAAGTGTCCAACTTGCGGCGAACAGCTCGACATCCTGATGTGAGATCCGATACTCGCATCGGCTCGAATGTGTTTTAACTCCCGAATGCAATCGCCCCAGCGATGGATCTAAAGACGATGTACGAGCGCTTGGGTCAACGATTCAAGGTGGATAATTGGTGGCCTGCCGATTCAGAATTTGAAATCATGGTCGGCGCGATACTCACCCAGCGGACGGCGTGGGATAATGTGGAGGAGGTCATCGCCAATTTGAAGGCTCACAAAGTTCTCAATGTAGACTCGCTGGCGGCGCTGGACAAAGACTCACTCGAGGAGATGATAGCTTCGGCGGGATTCTATCGCCAAAAAGCCAGCAGAATAAAGGGTTTGGCGAAGTACATCAAGGTCCATTATGGATCCGACCCAGTTGTGATGCTCAGCAAGCCCATCGACGAGGCAAGGAGAGAACTGCTCAGCATCAAAGGGATAGGAGAAGAGACTGCGGATTCCATACTGTTGTTTGCAGGGCACAGGCCCAAATTCGTTGCTGCGTCGTATGTATCCAGGATATTCAAGAGGACCGGGATACTCGATTCTGAGGACTACGGGGAGATACAACGGTACGTCGAGTCGATAGTGCCTCCGAAACCCGAGATATACGGGAAGTTCTACGCCCGCCTGGTTCAGCTGGCCAAGACTCACTGCAGGCCGAGGCCGATCTGCAGAGGCTGCCCATTGGAGCACGAATGCGCTTTCAACGCACGAAAAGGAAGATGAGGTTTCCCACGATCGTGGAGAAAAGGACTGAAATCGTCAGCGGGATCAGGAACGGGATCTTCGGAGTGACCCAAAGGTCTTCGGCTCCAGACTTCTCGAGCTCGTTGTAGACCTCGTCGTACGAATCCATCGTCTTCGGGAAGAGGGTCAGCTTCCGTTTTCCTTCGACGATGTACTCGAGCGGCCAGACGAACTTCTTCCTGGCCTCGCTAATAGACATCCGGTAGCCGAAGAACATCACGGGAAGTCTCTTGTCACCTTTGGAGATGTTATAGATGAACAGCCCTATCGGCACGACGATCGTGATCAATGCTGCGTCGAAGAGGATTAGAAAGGAAAAAGGAAAGAGATACTGGGCGACGTCGACAGGGATGGGGATCAATGGAAGAAAATCGAACACTGGGTAGACTGGGAAGACTATCGAAAGTGCAAGAAGGGCTTTGGCATCGGCACCTCCTTTTATGATATTGAATTGATAGAAAAGAATGATTAGGGCGAAGATGAACAGAATGGACATCAGTTGCCAGAGATACGCGGATTGCCAGTAGAGCGCCACCAGCGCTGCCAAAGCGACGAACGCTATGATGTAGAGCACGATTGGGACGGGATTCAATCCTTCCTCGAACATCCCCTTCCTATCCCACAGAGTGTCCAGGAATAATATCCCCACCGGTACGAGGAACAAGATGTAGAGCGGAGAGACGCCGTCCAGGTATATCTGGGCTGCAAGAAGTATCATGCCGAAGATGCCCAATACGAACCAGTAGGTGTCCGAAGCCGTCCTGGACTTCCAGTCCGATCGTGAAGCTGCCAGCATTATGATGAACGCGAACGCCACCCTGAGGACCGGAACGGCATCCATTCTACCCCAGCAATTCAATCTGGACTTAAAAATCTTTGTCAGATCGTGAACTTCGAGAGGAACATATGCGAAGAAAGGAGCGAATCTTCAATCGACAAGATGCAACCCTAGATCCTCGGCATGATTCTTCACTTCCAAGTACTCCTCTCTTTTCAGATCGCGACAGACGTCATCATGCTCAAATGCCCTGTGCACAGGTCTGTACTGGTCCATCACATTCACCAGGGCGTTCGGAAGATGTTCCGCTAGCCAGTCCATGACTGGAATTGAGCAACAATCGACGTGGCTCGGCAAGACCAGATGCCGGACGATCAATTCCGAGTCCCTTGCTGCCCTCTCGTGGTTCCTCGTGACGATTCTCATGTATTCCGTGACTCCAGACAGCCTCTCCGCACAGATGTCGTTCCCATACTTGAAATCCGTCAGGTACACGTCCACGATGCCGTCGAGAAGGTCCATTGACCTCTCGGTCATATACATGTTCGAGTTCCAGATCTGAGGTATGTTCATCCGCAAGTGCCGGAGAACATCAATTATGTACGCGAGGTTCGGGGTCGGATCGCCTCCGACCCAGTTCACGTTCGCCGCCTTCGCTCGATTGGAGGTTGACGGGGCTTGACCGGCAGACCATGCCGGCACATCGAACCTCCTCGCTATCATCTCAGCAAGTCGCTTCGGCGAAATATGCGAGCCGCCCGAGGGATTGGTCGAGATGTCGTAGTTCTGACAGAAGACGCACCTGAAATTGCACCCAGAGAAGAAGATGGTATGCGAGGGTATGAGCGGCGGCTCCTCCCCATAATGGAGGAATTCGCTCGATATTCTTGCATCCAGCACGCCGCACCTGCCCTTCCTTCCACTGGTCCTGTCCGCCCCGCATTTCCACTCGCATATGTCACAATGGCCAAGCATTCGATGTGCAAGCTCTGATTTGAGATCCAACAGACTCCTTGCCTCCGTCCCAGAGACGCCAGTTTTCTCTTCTCCGGATTGAGATCTCGCCCCCATCTCCCGTATCTCTCGTTCGTGGGTGCTCCAGAGATCCTCTTCCCCTTGCTCCGGTCTGGAATCGGATCTCGTCGCCTGAAGCGACATGTATCGCGCTCTCTCCTTACCGTCCAGTATTCTATAGTAACGCTCGAGAGGATCGGTCATATGACCACATTTCCTAAGGTCAGATCGCCTTAAGAGGTTTCCGAGACGGCACCCGAACATATGATCCATTTCCAAGGATCTTTGCGGCACGGGTCTCGATTAAATATTTTAGCGACCGTCACCATTAGTCG
>JBGOWR010000046.1:0-5982 GCA_041478695.1 Thermoplasmata archaeon
CCTTCACTTCCTTTCACCTCTTTCTTATGTATTGAAGCCATGATTATTTAACAATGTCAAACGAGTTCCCCATTGATATTGTTCCAACGAGTCAGCCCTCTCTTTTGACAGGTCACGTCATTTTTGTGATGGCTGCTTCACTGTCTCCTCAAGCCACTGAATGGATTTCCACAGAGCAGTGAACTCACGATCGATGTGACATCCTCTGCTGGTATGCGCACCTGCTCGGTCGTGTCTCGGTCTCGTATCGTGACCGATCCTTCCCTAAGACTATCATAGTCCACGGTCACGCACCAAGGTGTTCCGGCCTCGTCCATCCGCGCATATCTCCTTCCAATTGACCCGGAGTCGTCGAAATAGGTCGTGATTCCGTTCATCCTTAGCCTCTCATCTATCTCTGCGGCCTTTGTGTCGAGGCCGTCCTTGGCCATAAGCGGAAACACTCCGACTTTTATCGGCGCGATCACTGGCTTCAGGCGCAAGACCACATAGCCTTCAGGGGACTGGCGGTACGCATGCTCAAGACAGGTATAGAAAATGCGGTCCAGACCATGAGAAGGTTCGATGACGTGAGGAATAATTCTCTTGCCGCTGACCTTCTCCTTGACGTTCATAACCTCGAAGTACTTGTCATCAAGCGTCATTCGGTCTCCGTCTACTTCGATCGTAATGCTCCCATCTACCACTTTCGAGTAATCGGCGGCCTCGAGAGCCTTCCCGATCTTCGCCGACCTCCCTTTGAACGCCGGACCAAGGGCATCGTATCTGGCTTTTATGATGTTCCGGTCAACTTCGACGGGCTCGTCAAATCGCTTGAATGCCGTCATGTCAGCGTTTGAGAACTCGATGTGTCTTGAAAGATCCCAACATCCTCTGTCCGCGATTCCAACAATCTCGGTCCAACCATACGAAAGCAGTGCCTCCGCGTCCCAACAGTCAGCAGCGTAGTGTGCCATCTCCGTTCTCAGATGCTGTCGAAACCTCATTCTCTCAGGGTCCACGCCGACCGTTTTCAGGAATTCTTGCGTGAAGTACATGAAGTAGGCCAAAGTGGCATTTGCGATGACCTTCTTCTCGACCGCGTCGCCGACGGTCATCTCAATCTCCGATCCATCGTTCGGGACAAGCTTGATTGTTTCATTTCTCACTAGATCGAACCTTGGCCAAGTCTTATTCTCGGGGTCCACGAAGAGCTCGGCCTCCATCATATTGAACTCCCTGAGCCTTATGACGCCTTGACGAGGGGAGATTTCGTTTCTATATCCCCTCCCTATCTGTATGGCACCGAAAGGCAATCTCTCCCTCATGTATCGATACAAAGGAACGTAGTCCACGAAGATGTTCTGCGCAGTCTCAGGTCTCAGGTATCCCTTTCTTCCGAATCCAGGTCCCAAGGTCGTCTTGAACATAAGATTGAACTCTTCCACATTCGAGAGTTCGCCTCCACATTGGGGGCATTTAGCACCCTTTTCCTTCAACAGGTTCTCCAGGTCCTTCATCGGGAGCGAACTCGGATTCTCATGGAGATCCTTGGCCAGATGATCGGCTCTGAACGACTCTTTGCAGGATAAACAGGAAATGATCTTGTCTGAGAACGCATCTACGTGACCCGAGGCCCTGAAGACGATTTCTGGGCCAATCGTATCGCCGTCGATTTCAACGAAACCTTCGCCAAGAGTGTAGGCACGCCTCCATACATCGATGATACTATTCTTCATGGTCACCCCCAGCGGACCATAGTCGTACATGCCAGCGACCCCGCCGTATATCTCATAGGCCGGCCAGATGAACCCTCTCCGCTTGCAGAGTGAAAGGACATCCGCTGCTTCCATTACTTATCCCCTATGAGCACCGATATGACATCGAAATCGTAGATCATCGCAAGCAGGCTGTCTTTGGAGTCCCTTACGGGAAGTTGCCCGAAATCGTTCTTCCTCATTATTCTTGCGGCTTCGGAAACGCTTGTCTTCTTGAAGACGGTCACGGGAGATCGAACCATTATGTCTCTGACTGGAAGGCCAGGCAATTCGATTTTTGAGACCTCGTACCATAGTTTCATGACGTTCCTGAGCCCCTCCCAAGTCCATTCGTCCTCATCCTGCCCGATGCCAAGATCGGCCATGGCAACTGAGCCGTTAATGTATGATCTGTTGAATATGTCCCTATCTGTGAGTATGCCAGAAAGTCTGCCAGTGTCGTCGAGAACTGGCAATGCACTGGCTTTTGTCACCTTGAAAGTGACAAGTGCAACTGCTAGTGGAGCGTCCTGATAGATAGGGACGCAGGTCGATCTGATGACTCTCTCGACTGGCAAATCGATTGCATTCTTCTCCACGACCGACAACAGGTCCGCAGGTGTCAATATACCAACGAGCTTTCTCTCACCGACCACGGGAAGATGGCGAATCTGTTTTGTGCAGAATATCTGAGCAGCCTTTCTCACGTCGTCCTTGGGGGATATGAACGGCGGATCTCTGTTCATGATCAATGCCAATTGGTCCTCGTCCGGCTTCTCGAATATGTCTTGCCGCGTTATCAATCCCGCCAATGAACCGTCATTTCTCTTGACCACAGGGAGTCCGGTCAGGTTGTGTTTGACCATCATCTTGAGGACATCGTTTCTGTTTCCTGGCACTTGAGCCACGATTGGGTTCGCGGTCATCACTTCCTCTACCGTAGTCATGATGGTTCCTCCTTCATTGCTCTGACAACTAGTACGGGGCAGTGGGCGTATCTGACCACACGCTCGGCGACACTGCCCAAGAGTATCTTGGAAACACCAGTTCGACCCAGTGTTCCCATGACTATCAAATCGTGGAACCTTGACGAATCCACTATTTTTCTCACTGGAGAACCTTCTTCCACGATCGCGTCTACCCTGACACCGATCTTCTCGCCCTCTTGTTTCACGTTCTCCACAGCTTCCTTGCCCTCCTTCTCTAGAAGGGAATACACGCTGACTATTGTGGAATCCATTGGAAAATTGATGAATGAGGTCTGATCGACAACGTAGAAGGCAGTGACGTTCGCCCCCAACAATCTCGCGAGTTCAAGACCCTTGCCTATCGCCGCCTTAGTGTACTCGCTACCATCGGTCGGTATCAGTATCTTATTGAACAGACTCATTTATTCACTCTCCAGACCTTCTTGCCTATGCAGATTAGCTTCGGATCGTCCGCTTGGGACCGTAACACCAGGTCCGTAATGGGATTGCCTTTCTTGCTACCGACCACCATGAAATCGCATGGTGAGTCGGGTTCAATAGCTATTGTGACATTCCGATTTAAAATCTTTCTCCCATTCTTTATGGCCATATCAATTGCACAGCGAATATCCTCCATGCCCTGATATCTGAGCACTCTACCAGCATATTCCAGTTCCGTCAACATGTCAGGCTGGGAAATCATGGCATTGTCGGTCCCAAGTGCCACCATCGCGCCGGCCTCAATCATATCTCTGATTGGGGGCATCTTGCCGAAGAACAGATTCGAACGCGGACACACGACAATCGGTACCCCTTCCTCGGCACATATCGCCAAATCATCATCCGTGGCCATTGTCATATGTACGAGAAATGAAGGCTTCATGTCCAGGATCTGGTCCAGATCTTCCCTCACTCTCTCGCTAGCGTGTATGGCAAACATCTTTCCCTTCGATTTGACGTAGGCGGCGAGATCAGCAATTGCACCAGCGTCCCAATCGGTTGCGCTCGAGAGACCGATGCCGTCGACCACCTTCAATAGGTCGTTCAACTCCGCCTTTCTGAAGTCAAGACCCATCGGTCTGCCGAAGATGACTGGTCTGCTCCAATTATCGCCTATCGAGAGCAGCTGTCGTGCGCCTTGAATACCGCCTTCCCTAAAATCAATGAACTTCGAAGTGCCACGCTCTAGCATGTATCTCGAGAGGGTTGTCATTGAGTCAACAATGGCTTTCGATGATGTGGTCACGAGAACTCTGTGTTTCAGACCTTTCGGTGGAGCTACAGTCTCTTCTAGGCTGAGAGTAAGATCCAGTGGCACGACATAATCCGCGAGATGCGTGTGGGAGTTCACAAGAGTGGGAAGTATCAGACCTTCTGCCAGAGAGGAACTGACGCGACCCTTTCCTACCTCCCTCACCATGCCCTCTTCGAAACCGACATATCCCTCGATGAAACCCAGGTCAGTAAGGACAGACCCCGAGACGTACTGCATCAGCGATGAAATGGAGGGCAGGATATTTCAATCTGCGGCACGTCGTTCGACAAAACGTTTCAAAACCATTTTATATCTCATTCTTAGTAAGGGGGCGGAGAGGTATCAATATGGTAGCCAAGGTGAATGTTGACGAATGTGTCGGATGCGGTGCATGCGCAGATGTCTGTCCTCAGGAAGCAATTCAGGTAGATGATGTCGCGGTCGTCAACGAACCGGAATGTGTAGACTGCGCTGCTTGTGCTGACGAGTGTCCGAACAACGCCATTACAGTTGTGAAGAAGTAGAGTGATCAGATAGAACGTGAAGTGAATTCCGATGGTGGAACAATCATTGGGCACTTAAGGGTCCCATTGTTCCAGATTGACCTCAAGACACATCTAAAATAATGGGTTTTGAATCTCAGGGTCAGCATCGTGGGGCGAATTCTTAATATCGAACTATGATATTTCCGACTGGATGGACCAAAACAGCGTCTTGACATTGTCGATGGTCGCCCTTTCGTCATTCGCTCCAGCGCTCATTTTTCTCAATTGGCTGAGATCTGGAGGAAAGGGAGGAAGAGAATCCTGGCATCATCTTTCTGTAGCCTTTCTCTTTGGAGCAGTCTTCGCGGTCGTGATCGCCATCTCTTTGGAGATGCTCGCAATGACGCTGCTTTCCCTTCCGATTGTGAGGGAATATGATATCTTCGCGAAGAACCCCTCCACGATTACTTTCCTTATGGTCATCATAGTTGCGCCTTTCGTCGAGGAATTCGCAAAGCTCTTCGGGCTGATGCAGATCTCTGCGTTCATGAAACAACCTAGGAGCGGTCTCGTCTTTGGCGCCGCCGTAGGTCTGGGGTTTGCAGCGACAGAGAACATGCTATACGAAGGCTCGGCTCTCATGCAGGGAGGGGTGGTGCTCTTCTTGACGACAGCCCTCATCAGAAGCTTCTCCTCAACCCTGATGCACGGTAGTGCGACCTCTGTAAGTGGTTATGGATTGGCAAGGAAGAGCTTTGGAGGTGGGTCATGGGTCCCTTACTATCTCTTAGCCGTACTGATGCATGCAACATTCAACCTGTTCGCATCATTCGGCGGACTCTTCGAGTCGCAACTCGGTCCATTTGCGAACGTGATAGGTCTTGCCTTCGCATTCATCTTAGTCGTGTTCTCAGTGAGAGTAGTAAGGACTAGGATAATTTCGTAGGTGAAGTATTCAATGATCCGTCGCTACGCCCAGTATGGTTTGACAATGAACTTGTACGCACTATTGGCGGCCGTGGCGGCTTCCCCACAAGCGGTCACAATCTGTCTGTACTTCCCTTCGTATGTCACAATATCTCCACAGGCGAAGACTCCTCGCCGAGAGGTTCGCATGTCCGAACCCACCTGGATCTGGTTGTTCTCGACCTTTAGTCCCCACTTTTCAAGGTATTCCAATTCGGGAGTGAACCCGATATTGATCACAACCACATCGACGTCTATTCTCTTTCTCTCTGGTGGATTTCCAGCTTCTATTACCACATGGTCGACTTCATCATCGCCAGATATCTCCTCGATCTCGGCATTCATGATTGTCATGATATTTGATGCAAGGACTCGGTCCACAATGTTCTCGTCTGCTCTGAACTTATCGCGTCGATGAACGACATATGTGTCAGCAACGTCCTTGGCGATCAAGGCCATCTCGAGAGCGCTATTCCCTCCTCCCACAAAAAGGACACGTTTATTGACCAATCGATCTTTCTCTGGCAGCTTGTAGAAGACCCCTCTGTCAGCGAATTCGTCTTCTCCTGGGA